>JAYFPV010000461.1:0-8106 GCA_034927465.1 Lawsonibacter sp. | reverse complement strand
CTTGCCGTTTATCCCACTGAGTATTGAACTGGCTCGTCGTTTGAAAGTGGATAATATTTTTGCTGTTGCTGTGCTGGCTCTGGGCGCTTACGGCGGTTTTATGGCTTCACCCATAAGCACTTTTTCCACTGCCGTTGCGCAGGAAATAGCAGATATTCCAACTTTCTCAGGCGCAGGATTCCGCACCATTCTCACTATAATTTTGTTGGCCACAATGGCTGCCTATACGACGTGGTATGCTGCTCGAGTTCGAAAGGACCCCTCCAACAGTGTAATGGATAAGATTGATTTTAGTAATATTGAAGTAGCGGAATTTAACGAAGATCGGCTGAGCGTGCGCCAAGCATTGTCTCTTGTAATCTTCTTTTCTGGTTTTATCCTGTTCTCCATTTGTGCTACAAAATTCAGTTTTGGTTCCACTCAGTTGGCTGGAATTATGTTGCCTGTTGGTCTGGCTTGTGGTATCGTGTCTGGTTTTGATATTGGTGAAACGATGAATGCAATGGTCAAGGGGGCACAACGGCAGGTCCCCTCGTTAGTTGTGATGATTTTGGCTGCAGGTGTAACTACCATTTTGAATATGTCTGGTATTCTTGATTCAGTTGTCTACTATATTTCTCAGTCACTGCTCAACTTCAATAGTGTTTTTGCCGCCATCGGTATGTTTATCGCCAACGCCATAATCAATTTTGGTATTCCTTCTGGGAGCGGGCAGGCCGCAGCTGTTATGCCAATCATGGCGCCTATGGCAGATGTGCTAGGAATTACCCGTCAAGTCTCTGTTTTAGCTTATCAGCTGGGTGACGGCTTTACCAACCTACTGAATCCGGCCAATGCAAGTCTTGCTGCCGGCTTGGCCATAGCGCATACTAGCTTCAAGGACTGGTTAAAACTGGTTCTGCCCGTTTATGGAATTATGTTTGTTGAGTGCTGCGTAGCGTTGACTCTTGCAGTTTTGATTGGTTGGTAACCAACATGGGTCAGTGATTGCCTATTTTTTATATTTTGGGTAACACCGCACAATGATTCGTCATAAAAATGCTCGGAAATACATCCAGTATGCACTTGATTTCTCTGACGAAAACTCTGACGGTACGTCAGAATGTTTGGAATTGTGCGGTGTTGCCAGAGAAAGGCGATGCGTAACAGAATGAAACCGGTAACACCTGATTCCTTGTGGCAGATGCAATCAATTGTTGCCCCGCACTTTTCGCCAAATGGTCGTTATCTTGCTTACGCCATTCAGCAATGTGACAAAGAACAGAATACATACGCTCCCCGCTTTAGGCTACTGAATATGGAAAGGGGTTTTTCTGAAGATATAGATGCCCCAGGGATAAACTTAAGCTATTGCTGGACCCCAGACAACACGCTGATGTATATATTGCACCCAGATAGGCAGAGTACGATTTATCGAATCTGGGATCCATATTGCCGTGAAACAAAGGACGTAAAAATAAATATGTTTTGCCATGGCAGTAGTTTTTGGGGAAATGATACGCTGGTGGCGTTCACGCGAACTGAGTGTCCGGATGAGGATGGGCCTATCATTGTTGAAAATTATCCATATACTGCCAATGGCAAAGGCTGGACAATTGGTCAGGAGGAGCGTCTGAGTTTCTTTTCGCTAGCGAATGGGGCTGTGACGCATATCACGCCGAAAGGGTTCCAAGTTCAACAGGTTGTGTGCTTTGGGAAAAAACTTCTGATTGTTGGGTATCAAGCAAGCTATGTGGGCATCTCAAAGCCTGGCTTATACTGTTATGAAGGTGTGGATCAAATCCAAGAGTGGATTGCGCCTGGTCATTTTTATATTAGGCAGCTTTTCTGTTTGGCAGACCAGATTTACTTTGCCGGTAGCACTGGTGAAAAATATGGCCGATATGAGCATAGTGGGTTCTACCAGTTTGATCCAACGAAAAAAAGCATAGAATTATTCGCAGCATATGAGGCAAGCGTAGGCATAAACAGTGTGTTGACCGACAGTTTTACCGATCCGGGCCAAAAGATATGTGTGTGGAATGACATGCTCTACTTTATCAGTTCTGTGGACGATCGAAGCGGCATTCGGAGGCTGAGTAGGGATGGTACAATTACCCCATTTTTGAGTACGGCAGATTCGGTAGAATCATTGGATGTTTCCCAAGGGCGCGTTGTTTACTGTGGCACGAAGAATTTTCGTACTGCAGAACTTTACCAGATCACGGAATCTGGTGACACCTGTCTTGAACAAGCCAAGCAACTGTCTGAGCAGTACAGTTTGTCTGTCCCGGAAAAAATTACATTTATCGATTCGGATGGCTTTGAAATTCACGGCTGGGTTCTAAAACCGGACGGTTTCCAGAAAGACAAGCTGTTCTCTGCTGTTCTATGTATACATGGTGGTCCACGTAGTGCCTATGGCCCTATATATTTACATGAATTACAATGTATAGCAGCTCAAGGACGCTTTGTTCTTTACTGCAACCCACGCGGTAGTGATACCCACGGGAATGAGTTTGGAAATATCAACGGACGCTATGGTACAGTGGATATGGAAGACCTATTGCAAATGGTAGATGAGTCAATTCATCGCTATCCGCAAATCAGCGCAACTCATTTGGGAATTGATGGAGGCTCCTATGGCGGCTTCATGGTTAATTGGATGATTAGCCATAGCAAACGATTTAAAGCAGCGATATCGCAACGCTCCATTGCTAATTGGATATCGCACGAAGCAATAAGTGATATTGGTATGGATTATGTGCAGGATCAAATTGGTGCAAGTCTTGTTTGGGACAACCATGACAGACTATGGGAATGTTCACCAATCCGTTTTGCATGTGATGTTATAACGCCGACATTGTTTATTCATGGAGAAAAGGATATGCGTTGCTCCTTGGCCGAGGCCCAGCAAATGTACTATGCTTTGTACCAGCGTCAGATACCTACCAGACTTTTGGTTTTTAAAGGCGAAAATCATAATTTATCGCGGTCCGGGAAACCCGGAAATCGGATTCGGGCCCTGGAAGAAATCAACCAATGGTTTGAGCGATTCCTTTGAAAATAGCCGAATTGGACAGATCGATACACAATGGCGAAATGCCGGGGACTTTGTTCTTCATTTTAACTTAGAAGAGGGAACGGTACCGATGAATCAGCATTCAAACTATATAACTGATTTAAGCAATGGCCCAATTTTGAGCCAGCTTGTCTATTTTTCATTCCCGCTTCTTCTAGGTAATCTATTTCAGCAACTTTATAATTCTATGGATTTTTTGATTGTTGGCCGGGTATGTGGAAATGCAGCCCAAGCCGCAGTGAGCGCATCTACCTCCATTGTAAATTTGCTAATCAGTTTTACCCAAGGCTTTGCTGTTGGCGCCGGCATCGTAATTTCGCTTCATTTTGGTGCCAAAACATACGACCAAATGCGGAGCAGTATCCACACCGCAGTTGTTTTGGGAACAGGACTCGGCATGCTTGTTACGATTATGGGTTTTGTATTTAGTCATCCCATTTTAACAATGATAAAGACACCACCCGAAGCGTTGGAAGAGGCAACTGCATACTTTCAGATACTTTCAATAGGATTGTTTTTTATGGTCATGTATAATGTCGGCAGTGGAATTTTCCGCGCTCTTGGTGATAATCGCCACCCCTTATATAGTTTAATCCTATCGGTAATCTTAAATACAATTCTAGATTTGATCCTTGTTGCCGGTTTTCATATGGGAGTTCGGGGGGCCGCTTTTGCAACAATTATTGCACAGGGAGCTAGCGTAGCAAGTGAATACTTGGTCCTTTTTCGCACCGATGACTCATACCGTTTGAACTGGAGCGAATTAAGAGTTGATGTAAAACAATTACGTACTATTTTGGAAAATGCATTCCCAAGCGCGGTCCAAAACTGTATAGTATCCTTATCCAATGTGGTTGTTCAAGCGAACATAAACCAATTTGGCGAACTGGCCATGGCGGGTTTTGGTTCGTACACAAAACTAGCAAGTTTTGCGGTATTGCCTGCCACTAGTATGTCACTTTCGTTGACAACGTTTGTTGGCCAAAATCGTGGCGCTCAACATTACAGTCGTACCAAAAAAGGAGTACAATATGGATTGGTTCTTATTAGTACGATCACTATGGTAATCGGTCTGGGAATGGTTGTGTTCGCACGGCCTCTGATTGGTCTATTTAATTCTGACCCGGCTGTGATAAAGTACGGAATTATGATGTGCCGCCGTGCAGGACCGTTTCTGATTTTTTTGGGGCTTTCTCATGCATTGACTGGTGCTCTGCGTGGTGCTGGATATGCTAAAATTCCTTTGGCCGTGCTTACCGTCAGTTGGTGTCTAATAAGGGTAATTTGGATTTTAGGGTTGAGCTTGGTCTGGAATGACATTCGGATTATTTATTGGTCGTATCCAATTACTTGGTTGTGTAGCACAGGTGTTTTGTTCGTTTTTTACCCCAAAATATGTAGCGCTATGGATACGTATGATAACAGGGATAAGATTGACAACATGGACGTGGAAGCGTCTCCCCGCAACGTTGAGACACCGTCTGCGCCGAACGGTTCCCCGCCTGCCGCGGAAAGTCACCGGACAGAATATCAACGTCGCTTCTGAGAACAGCAGGACGCCGACGGATGATGCCGCATCCATAGAGTGGGCAATCTTACATCTTTTTCACACACGATCAAAAGGAGCGTTTAAAACGGGCATAACCAGCTGTGGCAAAGAGTTTGCCGGTTGCGGAAATATTCAGGCAGGGCTTAGCCCGAACAATTTTGTGTACTTCAATTTATTTGGGGACAGATGACAAAACCACTTATAACAATTGTTATAAGTGGTTTTGTCATCTGTCGAGTTTGACGGACTAACTGTCCCGCTTGCTATGCAGAATCATTCTGATGGCATTCGCTCTCGTTACATGCCGTTTCATGAAAATAAGTTGATGATCAGATCCAAATCAGGGCCAGAAAGATCGGGGGCCAACATCAAGAAAAACGGCTGTACAAAAGGCTGTGGAAGAATGTCCTTTGCGACAATTCCAGCTGGCAAATCCTGCACGACAAAAGCAGGCAGAATTGAAATTCCCATACCCGCTTTTACTTGCTCCAGAAGGGTAGAAAGGAAATTGGTTTCTATCATGCGTGGGCTATACAAATAGTCATAGCAATAGCGCCGCACGGCATCGTATTGGTCATTTACAAGGGTGATAATAGTATGATCTGAAAATGCTTCAGGATTACTAAGATCTTGATTCCAAATTGGGTGTTCTTTTGAAGCGGTCAGCAGCCAATTGTTCCGACAAACCTCTATCGCTCTAAAGTCGGTCATCTGGGCAGCGCAAAGCTCATTGCAAAAGGCCATATCTAATACTTTGTTCCGATAACGTGTCATTAATACATAATACGTATAGGTGGTTAACTCCACATTTGTAGAGGGAAATGCGTTATGCAAAGCCCGTAATGGCTCCCGCAGCAATTCCACCTCATAGGGACCGACTGCAATGCGCAGAGTACGGCCCAAGCTGGTGGAAGCATTGCGGACTCTGGAAAAAATTGTCTTTTGGTACTCTACGAATACTGGTGCGTAGTGCGCCAGCATGTCTCCGGCAGGCGTCGTTCGCACCCCGTGACTGTCCCGTTCAAACAATTTCGCACCAATTTCTTCCTCGAGCATAGAAATTTGTCGACTGATGGTGGCTTGCACCACATGACAATCTTCTGCTGCTTTTGTAAAGCTTAAGTGACTTTCTACGCTGATAAAACACTTTAGCTGAAAAGGAGTCATACGTCTACCTCTTACTATTATTCCTTTTTTTGATAGCAGCATGCAATTTCATTACTTCCATTTTAATAAATGACTGAATATAATTAAATTCATAGAAATTCGAACTTCTCAGCGCTACTTCGTCTATGAGTTTCTGCAGAAAAAATAAAATATTTTTATCTGGCGGAAAACACAAGGCGGTTGCGCAAGGACGTGCAGCGTTGCGTTTTTCGTCTTGTTATTATATCAACTATGAAGTATTTTAGCAAGTGAAGTTCAGAAATGAGGATGTATGAATCAGATTAATGAGTTGGATAAACGTATTATACAATTGTCCGATCAGTTTGAACAGGATGTGCTTACCCTTCGACGGGCTATTCACGAAAATCCAGAGCTCTCTTTTCAGGAGGTGCACACCGCTGCGCTGGTACAGCAAGCTCTGGAAAATATTGGATTAACGGTGAAATGTGGGATTGCGCGTACTGGATTAATTGCCGATATTCACGGTTCCAAGCCTGGTCGTACCCTTCTGCTTCGGGCAGATATGGACGCGCTACCGATTCAAGAACAGAACGACCTTCCGTTTCGTTCAAAAAAAGATAGTGTGATGCACGCCTGTGGGCACGACGTCCACACGGCAAACCTAGTGGGTGTCGCAAGAATTTTGTATGAGCTCCGGGACAGTTGGAGCGGAACGATAAGACTTGTATTTCAACCGGCCGAAGAAAATGGCGGTGGCGGCAGGGAGATGATCCGGGCCGGAATTTTGGATGATATTCCAATTGACGCTTCCATCGCTTTGCACACGATGTCCACTGCGGAACCAGGTCATTTTTCACTGGGCTGGGGAAATGTGACCGCCTATTCGGACAAATTTTCTATCATTGTCCACGGACAAAAGACACACAGTGCTCAGCCACAAGACGGCGTAGATGCGATTGCAATTGCCGCACAGATTATTACCGCCATAAACAGTATTCTTCTCAAGAACATTGATCCAATGGATCGAGCTACATATTCTATCGGAACGATTCAAGGCGGGGTTGCGCCGAATGTTGTGCCTGATCAGGTGGAAATGTGCGGCATGATGCGGAATATTACGGCTCAAACCAGAGAGATTCTGCGTGAAAAAATTTCGACTACCGCAGAAGGTATTGCCCATGCTTTGGGAGGAAGCGCAGAATTTTTATTCACAGAAGGATATTCGTCCGTTTATAACGACCCTACACTTACCGACTTTGTAGCAAAACAGATTCAGGATAAGTCGTCGTTCTGGCTCCAGGGGATAGAGAGTAAGCCTGAAGCAGAAGAATGGCTCATGCGTGAAGTTCGTCCAATTCTAGGGGCGGAAGATTACGGATTTTACACACAGCGGGTTCCGTCATGTTTTTACCGGGTAGCAACCGGAGATTCCGCTCCCGCGCACAGTCCGCATTTTCTGGTGCAGGAACCATATATCAAGCTCTGTACTAGGTCTATGTCCAGCCTGGCTATCAATTATTTGGTAAAATTTAGTCAGATATGAGCGGGCCGTTTCCCCGCTGATATACATTTGAAAAAGCACATAGGAGGAATCAAGAACATGAAAAAGACTGTCAGACTAGCAGCGTTTATGCTTGCGATGGTGCTGATGCTTACCGCATGCGGGACATCTGGAGGCAACGGTTCAGCCTCGGGATCAACCACCGGGGCATCGTCAGCAGATGCCACATCAGCGAATACACTTCGAGTCGTCCTGAACAGCGAACCCTCTAATCTTGATCCGCACAACAATACGCGCTTAACTGCTTGGGCAGTACAGGAGGAAATTTTTGATAAACTGGTTACAAAGGATGAAAATGGTAATATCCAGCCTGATCTTGCAAGCAGCTGGAAGCAGATCGACGACCTTACGTGGCAGTTTAAACTGCGGGATGATGTAACATTCCACGATGGCAGCAAGCTGACATCTGCTGATGTTGTTTTCTCGTTTCAGCGTGCCTGCAGTGCTTCCGGCTCGCAGACATTCTTTTTCCAGTTTGACCCGGACAACATTAAGGCGGTAGATGACTATACGGTAAACGTTGCGACGAAGCAGCCTTTTGCCGCTGTGCTGAACTATCTTGCCAGTGCCCGTGGTGCAATTCTGTGCAAATCTGCCGTGGAAAGTATGGGCGATGAGGCATACGGTCGTGCCCCCGTTGGCTCGGGACCGTACAAAGTGGATAACTGGACAACCGGGAACAGCATTGTTCTGACCCGCAACGATAATTATTGGGGGGATAAACCTGCCTGTTCCAAGATTGAATTCCGGTTTATCACGGAAGCTACCAACCGCGCGATAGAATTGGAAACGGGAGGCGCGGATATT
>JAYFPV010000440.1:0-4768 GCA_034927465.1 Lawsonibacter sp. | reverse complement strand
TATATGAAAGTGTTCGGCGCGGAAGAGAATAACCTTCGCCATGTGGATGTGGAATTTCCTCTGGGTACCCTTACCTGCGTTACCGGCGTATCTGGGTCAGGCAAATCCTCTCTGGTCAACGAAATTTTGTATAAGAAGCTGGGAGCAGATCTGAATCGGACCAAGGCACGTGCCGGCAGGCACGAGCGTATCGAGGGCGAGGAGTATTTGGACAAGGTGATTGATATTGATCAGTCCCCCATCGGCCGGACTCCCCGCAGTAATCCCGCCACCTACACGGGGCTGTTCAACGATATTCGGGACCTGTTTGCCTCTACTTCGGATGCAAAGAGCCGGGGCTACGGCCCGGGCCGGTTCTCGTTCAATACCCGTGGCGGACGGTGCGAGGCCTGCACCGGCGACGGCCTGATCAAAATTGAGATGCACTTTCTGCCTGACATTTATGTTCCGTGCGAGGTGTGCAAGGGCAGGCGGTACAACCGGGAGACCCTTGAGGTGCGGTACAAAGGCAAGAATATCTATGAAGTGCTTGAAATGACGGTAGACGAGGCACTGCCTTTCTTTGAAAACCTGCCCCGCATTTATAACCGCCTCAAAACATTGGGGGAAGTTGGCCTTGGCTATGTGAAGCTGGGTCAGCCCTCCACTGAGCTGTCCGGCGGCGAAGCACAGCGGGTCAAGCTGGCTACCGAGCTGAGCAAGCGCTCCACTGGAAAGACCATTTATATCCTGGACGAGCCGACCACCGGGCTGCACAGCGACGATGTCCGCCGCCTGCTGGAGGTGCTTCAGAAGCTGGTGGATGTGGGCAACACTGTGGTGGTCATCGAGCATAACCTGGATGTGATCAAAACCGCCGACCACATCATCGACCTTGGACCCGAGGGAGGCGACGGTGGCGGAACCGTTGTGTGCACCGGCACACCGGAGGAAGTAGCGGCCTGTCCGGACTCCTTTACCGGCCAGTATTTGAAAAAAGTGCTGGGATAAGACCGGACGGGTACTTTCTGCCCGAAAAACCGGCCGCAAGAATTTGCTTCGGGGCTGCGCCCGGCAAAGGCCGGGCAGCCTTTCGGAGAGAGAATTAAATTTCTGCAAAAATACACGTTTGCGTTGAGGTGATCCATGGAACTGTTTCAATGGCTGACGGATACCACGGCGGGCAAGTGCCTGTTCACCATGCTGGTGTCCATGATCCCGATTATCGAGCTTCGGGGGGGACTGCCATTCGGTGTCGCTTTGGGGCTGCCATACTATCTGGCTTTCTCGGCGGCGGTGATTGGCAACATCATCCCGGCTCCCTTTATCATTGTGTACATTCGTCGAATTTTTTTCCTGATGCGCCGCTATTTTCCAAGGCTCAACGGCCTGGTGGATAAGATGGAGTCCAAGGCGCATTTGAAGGGGAAAAAGATGCAGAAGTATCAGTATCTGGGCTTGTGGCTGTTTGTAGCCGTTCCACTGCCGGGAACCGGGGCCTGGACGGGCTCTCTGGCCGCCGCTTTTCTGAGTATGCGGCTGAGAAAGGCATTGCCCGCCGTGGTGCTGGGGGTACTGACGGCCGGCTGCATCATGCTGGCCTTGACTCATGTGGGGGTCAACCTGTTTTCCGGGGTAGTATCACAGCGCAAACCGGAAATTTTCATAGGCAGTGCGCGAGTTTTGCCTTTTTTATAAAATAGAGGCCACACTTTACACCGCCGGGTTTCCTGATGCATAGGATAGCCCGGAGGTGTTGCTCTGTGGGTTTGTTGATCGATATTTTGCTGACGCTGGTATGTGCCATCGGACTGGCCTTTTTGGCCTGGTGGCTCTTTGGGCGGCTGCTCCGTCCCATTCCTGAACAGCAGGCCCGGGTGCTGATCCCCGGCCGGGGGGAGGGAGAGAATCTGGAACAGACCGTTCGGACGTTCATTTGGCTGAGGGGGCTTGGGTTGATGAACTGTCCCATCGTCATTGCGGACGTTGACCTGACGCCGGATGGATGGGAGCTGGCCCTGCGGCTGACCGTGCGCTGGCCCGACGTGGTGTTGTGGCCGGTTAACCATCTGGCCGACTACATTACAAAAATCTGAACGCGGAAGCGGGGGGGCGAGCCCTTGGAAGAGACAATGGAATCCAACGTGGTGGAGGGGACCGTCGCCGCCGTCATTTATCAAAATGAGGAAAACGGCTATACCATCCTTCGCCTGGAGGTGAAGGAGGAGGAACTGACGGTTGTTGGCTCCATGCCTGGTGTGTCCCCCGGAGAGTATCTATCTGTCCGGGGACGCTGGGTGCACCATGCCGCCTACGGCGCTCAGTTTAAGGCAGAGACGGTGGACCGCCGCTTGCCCCAAGGCCTGAAGGAGATGTATCACTATCTGGTTTCGGGAGCGGTCAAAGGGATCGGGAAAGCCACCGCGCGGCTGCTGATTGAAGAGTTTGGAGAGGAAGCTCTTACTGTTCTGGAAGAGACCCCAGAGAAGCTGACCAAACTCCGTGGAATTTCGCCCAAGCGGGCCAAACAGATCGGAGAGACCTTCCGTCAGCAGATGGGGATGCGCCGTTTGATGGAATTCCTCACTGCCCATAAGCTTCCGATGGAACTGGCCGTATCTCTGCACCGGGTTTACGGCGATGAGGCGCTGGAGGCAGTGAAGGTAAATCCCTACCTGCTGACGGGGGAGGAATTTGAGGTGGACTTCTCCCTGGCCGATGCCATGGCCCTGTCCCTTGGGGTGGGAGCGGAGGATCCCCAGCGGCTGGAGGCCGGACTCCTTTTTGAATTGGCGCACAACCTGAGCAATGGACACACCTTTCTGCCTCGTCAAAAGCTGGTAGAGGCCACTGGGCTTCTTCTGGGTACCTCCGGTGAAGAACTGGAAGAGCGGCTGGAGAGCCTGGCGGCCAGAGGCGAGGTAGAATGTGAACTAGTGGCGGGACAGGAGGGCATATACCTTCCGTCGCTGTACGAGGCGGAGACCTTTGTGGCCCAGCGCATTGGAGAAATGAGTACGGCTGAGCTGCTTCCCCCGCAGGGACTGGATGGGTTGATTGCCAACATTCAGAGGGAACAGGGACTGACATATGCACCTCAGCAGCGCCAGGCGGTGGCGATGGCCGCCAAATGCCAGGTAATGCTGCTCACTGGCGGACCGGGTACGGGCAAGACCACCTGCCTCCGGGGGGTGCTGGCTCTGTTTGAGGCCATGGGGCTTGAGACCGCGTTGGCTGCCCCGACGGGCCGGGCCGCCAAACGCCTGGGAGAGCTGTGTGGAACCGAGGCATCGACCATTCACCGCCTGTTGGAGACGGGGTTTGATCCCCACTCGGGCAAGCTAGTCTTTACTCACGATGTCTACGACCCGCTGAACGCCGATGCCGTCATTGTGGACGAGACCTCCATGGTGGATGTGATTTTGATGGCAGCCTTGCTGAACGCGCTGCGGGGCGACTGCCGGCTGGTGCTGGTGGGCGACCCGGATCAGCTTCCTTCCGTAGGGCCGGGAAACCTGTTTGCAGACCTGATTCGCAGTCAGTCGGTACCCACCGTCCGGCTGACGGAGATTTTTCGTCAGGCGGCCCAAAGTGCGATTATTCGGAATGCCCATCTGGTCAACCGGGGGGAACTGCCCGACCTGCGTGCCAAGGACAACGATTTTTTCTTTCTGGCCCGGCGGGACAGTCAAAGCGCCGTGGAGACCATTGTGGATCTGTGCCGCCGCCGTTTGCCCGAGCGGTTGGGCATTCCGATCGACCAGATCCAGGTTTTATCCCCCACCAGGCGGCGGGGAACGGGGACCCGGGCGCTGAACCAGGCCCTTCAGGCCGCACTGAATCCACCGTTGGAGGGGAAAGGAGAGCGGCGCTTTGGAGACTGGGTGTTTCGTTCCGGCGACCGTGTGATGCAGGTAAAGAACAATTATGACATCCTCTGGCGGGAGGACGGAGGCAACTGCTCCGGAATGGGGATGTTCAACGGAGACATCGGAGTGATCCGTGCCATTGAGGGGGAGGTCATTACGGTGGATTTTGACGGCAAGGTGGTGGAATACTCCCCGGATATGCTGGGAGAGCTGGAGCCCGCCTTTGCCGTGACCGTGCATAAAGCCCAGGGCAGCGAATATCGGGCTGTGATTTTAGCGGCGTTGGACGGAGCTCCTATGTTAATGACCCGGGGGGTACTGTACACTGCCATTACACGGGCCAGAGAGCTGTTTATCATAGTGGGAGACGACCAGATGGTGGCCAGAATGGCGGTAAACGACCGTCAGGCCAGACGGTATTCCGGTCTTCGCTCCAGACTGGCTGGGAATGATGAAATGTGAAGCCCCGCAGCATGCCATTGTGGCGCTCGTTAACAGGGCGCTCCCATGACGAATATGGATGTGCAAAGTAAACCTTTCTGCCCCACTGTTCAGTCTGAGCGAAGTCCTCAAACTCTGAGCCGTTATCAGCGGTGATGGTTTTGAAAACATTGCTGAAATGATCACCAAACTCGGTGTGAAGCAGCTGCATAGCGGCTTGTACAGCCTCGCTGGTCTTGCCGGGAATCTGCACGGCAATGTAGTTGTCGGTCACTCTTTCGACGAGAGTAAAGGCCACCGCTTCTTTGCCGTTTCGCAGACCAACAACGGTATCGGCTTCCCAGTGACCCAGCACAGCACGGGCAGCAACCTCATCAGGACGTTTCTCAATACTGCGACCCTTGGGACGCTTGTTGATTCGGTTCCCTCCACTGGCTTGGCGGCGTTTCAGGACATCCGGCACCTCAAAGAGCGCCAGC
>JAYFPV010000296.1:0-4955 GCA_034927465.1 Lawsonibacter sp. | reverse complement strand
CACAGTGGCGTTCAGGTTGTCGTTTGTGATAATCTCCTGCGGCTCGGCATTGACCATCTGCTCGGTGATGTTGATCCGATAAAGCCGCTGTATTACGGGGATCACCCAATGGAATCCCGGCAACGCGAATTTTGTATATTTCCCCAGCGTCTCTATCAACCCGCGTTCCGTCGGCCTTACGACCCGGATGCCTGAGATGAAGACAAAAAGGGCAAGAATCAGAATACCGGGAATAAAAATTGTGTAGTCCATTATATTGCTTCCTTATCTAACAATTTGTTTTTCGCTTTCTTTTTCCGCTTTACAGCTAGAAGGATTTCTATTGCCGAGGCGGCGGCAATTGCGATGCCCATACCGGCAACGAGCCGCTTGATTCGTACCTTGAAACTGGTTTGGCTGCCTGACGAATGATCCTGATCTTTCAAGCGCATAATAAAGCCCCCTTTTCTATTGATGATTCTATCTATGAACATGTTGTTCGTGTTTTCCCGTTATATGAGGGATTTCCGGTGCTTCGACGTCGGATTACTTCCAATCGCCGCAATTTATTTCAAATCATTTTTTAAATGGTCAAAGGAGTACCCTCTGCGTCTGCCTTCCTTCGGCAACGACTCGATGACTTTTTCCATGTCCTGATCTTCCAGGCTTTCCATATACTCGATAAAGGCTGAAAGCCGTTCATATTCGGCAATGGAAAATAAAACGGCGTCCGGCTGATTATTTTTCAAAATAAAAATTTTACCGAAACTTTCTGCTTTTTCCCGGCAGCCTTTATAGTTTTTTATCATATCGGAGTTTGAGACAATCGCCTTTGCAGAAATATTCATTGTTGTTTTCTCCTATGTTTTTCATTTTTTCTAAATACATCATATAACAATTAAAACAATATGTCAACATAATATTCGAATAATTATTAGAATTATTTTATTTATTAATTGTCGATATATTTGTATCATTTAAACTGCTCATGTGATATGATGAAATCCCTTGAAAAAACGATTGCAGTCAAAAAACAGATTTGTTGTGCCTGCGACGTTGATGATTTCAATTTTTTTATAAATAATGAGCACGGTAGGCCCTGCTCAGCACGGTAAGCCAGAAAACGCAAAAACAAGGAGGTTATTCAAAATAAAGAATCAAGAGCCTAAAATTGTCGTTACGGGCGATATATGTATCAATACCCTGATGTGGAGTGTACTGCCACAGGGGCATGAAGGTTTAACCTGGGAAAACAACACTAATTTGCACAGTATATCCAAACCGGGTGAATCATTGCTTTTGGCTGAAATGACTGCGTTAGCGACCGGAAAACAGATTATTTCTCCGTCAATTACAAAGAACATCGGTCCTTATACCGATCGGTTTTTACACTCATTTGTTGAGATAGAACCTTTTCCCTCTTCTACCGATAGGAAAAAGGCCAAGGTCTACAGAGTGGGCCGGTTCATGGGACTCGCCGGCACGGCAAGTGGGAACCCGGAGCTGCTCCCTATAGAAGACGATGCTTCTGATGCTCGAATCGTTATCATAGATGATGAAAACAATGGCTTTAATAACGATGACAGTTACTGGCCATCAGCGATTAAAAGCACATGGGAAACGCCGATGGTTTTGTATAAAATGAATAATCCAACAGGAGGGAGCGCTCTTTGGCAGCAATTAAGCCAGTATCAAAATGATAACACCATCACCATCATTAATGCCGACAACCTCCGTTCAAAAGGTGTCAATATCAGCAAAAGCTTATCCTGGGAAAAAACAGCCCTTGATTTTGTCTGGCAACTCAGCAATAACCCAAGCTTGTCTTTCCTGTCAACATGCAGACATCTGATTGTCCTGTTTGGACTGGAAGGCGTTATCTATTATAAAAATGACAGCAATCCTGAAGCCCGCTTATACTTTTTGCCCTATGAGTTTGAGGGAGACTTCGAGCAAAAGGATCTGGGGAAAATGTACGGGCTTACATCCGCCTTTGTAGCGGGGCTTTCTGCTGCCTTTTTAGGAGAAGAAACGGATGAGCTTTCAACATCAATTTCCCAAGGTATTCGTGAAGGAATGAACGCAATCAGGAAATGCTTTCATTATGGTTTCGGGGAAAACCCGGATTCTTTTCTTTTTCCCAATCCTCTGATATTTGAGCGAAACTCCGCCGATACGACTATCCTAAATCATATACAGGATGTAAAAATTCCTAACATTTTTAACAAGGACTATCAGGACGGCTGGTGTATCTTACAAGGGAAAAGTTCCGCTAGTATTGCGCAAATGGCTTTTGATCTGGTTAAAAACGGCGAGGGAAACGTCCTTATGCGTATCCCTACGGCCAGATTCGGCAAGCTGAAGACAGTAGACAGGATCGAAATTGAAAGCTACCGGACCATACACAATCTGATCTCGGAATATATCTCATCCAAGAATACTGTTCGTCCACTCTCCATCGCCATATTCGGAACGCCAGGTTCCGGTAAATCCTACGGACTTACCGAGATGGCAACAAGCACATTTCCAGAAGACATTCAAAAGCTGAATTATAATATTTCTCAATTTTCAACACCTCTTGAACTACAAACGGCATTTCATAAAATAAGCGATTATAATCTTATGGGAAAAATTCCGCTTGTTGTGTTTGATGAATTTGACACTTCCTTTGAAGGAAACCTTGGATGGCTAAAATATTTTCTGTCTCCTATGCAGGACGGCGTTTACAAAAGTGAGGAAACTTTCCATCCAATCGGAAAGGCGATTTTCGTTTTTGTGGGGGGAACCAGCAGCTCGTTTTCAGAATTTTGTGGAGAGAAAATTGAAGACGAAGATGAAAAGAGGATATTTTTGAATGAGTTTAAAGCAAACAAAGGTCCTGATTTTGTCAGTCGTTTGAGGGGCTATATCAATATACTCGGCCCCAATCAGAGCGATGACAACGACCAGTTCTTTATGCTTAGAAGAGCAAAGCTGATTCGCTCGTTGATTGAACAAAAGCTTCCGCATCTGATTGACGAAAAAGGGGAAGCACAGATTGATGATGGTGTTCTCAGAGCTATGCTCAAAATACCAAGATACAAACATGAATCAAGGTCAGTAGAAGCCATTATGGATATGAGCACACTGGCACAAGCTAAAAAATGGGAGCAGTCGTCTTTGCCCCCAAAGGAGCAGCTCAAGCTTCATCTTGATGAAAAGTTGTTCTTGAGATATATGATGCATGATGCTATTTTCAGTGAAAAGGTCGAGGCAATAGCCAGATTATTAAGAGATAGGTTTAATGGTTTGGAAACCCGCATTGCTATTACAAATGATGACGCTTCCATGGAATGGGATAACTTAAGTGAAGCTACAAAAGACTTTTATAGAGATCACGTTAAAAACATCCCTGAGGCACTTTTACTGGTGCAATATGACGTACTGTATGTGGACGACAAAGCCGAGAATGCGTCTTTGTCAGAGGATGAACTTGGAGAGCTTGTCCGGCTTGAGTATAAACGCCGTAGAAATTACGACAAGATAAACGACACCAGTTCCACGCAGACCCGAGTACTTTCCAAAAATGAAATGAAAACGCAGATTTATCAGATGGTCAGTCTCTGGGCCGCGTCCCTTGCCGAGTCAAATTTCAGGTTGGAAAAAATCAAATATGCAAACGAGTATAATTTGTAAAAAGCGAAGCTGTTTTCATATATTTTGCAAAACTAATCCGTTTTAAACCAGACACTTTTGTACGCTCATTCATTACGAAAAAATATTTATTATCTCCGCCAGATAAAACAAGTTAACAATAGATACCGGGTATCGAGTACATTTGATATCAGGCATCTATTTCTTTTTCTAAAATGATCTTCGTCCTATCCATCAAATCCACTGCGCCTTTAGTGCATAATTTTCTATTTTTTCCTTTCGTTTTTGCGTTTTCTGTGCCGGGAGATCTTCACATTCATCACATTACGACAGGAAGCGGAGCAGTAGACGGAGCGCGGATCGGCGGCGATGAACGGTTTGCCGCATCGTTTGCAGAGTCGGATGCGCAGGTTTTCATCCGTGAGCATTTCTGCAAAACCGACGTCGATAGTGCCCTTAAGGGAGTCGAAAGCCCAAACCCATTTTGCGGCTCCGCCCTCATAGCGGTAGACCATCTTCGCATTACCGGGTGTGAAGTCATATGGTTATATCTGCGACCCGAAGGACAAGAAAAAATGGATTGTTGATGAAGCTGCCGCCGAAGTGGTCAGGCGCATTTTCGATTTGCGCCTTGCCAGTAAGGGACCAATGCAGATAGCCAAGATTCTACAGACGGACAAAATACCAACAACCAAAGCCTACTATGCAATGCGTGACGGAAAGCCTCTGCCGGAGGAGCCCTACAAGTGGAACGACAATTCCGTTGTGGGCATCTTGGAGCGTATGGACTACGCAGGGCACACGGTCAGCTTCAAGACCTACTCCAAGTCCTACAAATTCAAGAAACGCATACCGACGCCGGAAGATGAGCTTGTCATATTCCGTGATACCAGGAGGCCATCGTTTCAGAGGAACAGTGGCAACGGGTGCAGGAGCTCAGGAAAAACAAGCGACGCCCTACAAAAGCCGAAAGGCAGGGTTTGTTCGCAGGATTGCTGTACTGTGCCGATTGCGGGAGTAAGCTCCATTTTGCCACCTGCAAGAACTTCGACGGCAGGCAAGACCATTACCGCTGCGCTAAGTACAAGAGCAATAGGGGCAAATGCTCCGCTCACTACATCCGGGAAGACGTTCTGAGAACGATGGTTCTCAGCCGCATTCACGCGGTTACGACGCTTCTTTTTGACGATGTATGCGCCTTTCGGGAATTGCTAAGGAAGCAGCGATTTGAGGAAGCGGAAAAGTCTATGAAGCAGAAAAAGCTGACGTTGGCTCAGTCGCAAAAGCGGATAGCGGACTTGGACAAAATTTTTAAGCGCATTTATGAGGATGATATCGCCGGC
>JAYFPV010000254.1:0-2831 GCA_034927465.1 Lawsonibacter sp. | reverse complement strand
CCCGAAACCGGCCTGAGCAGGATTGAAAGACGGGGGTTCGCTGCATCTGGACGAGACGCCTGCGCAGGAGTGCGCCGACTTTGTTGGATGGGGGAGCTGCCTCAGCTGCGTTTGAAACGCCTAGACGGGAATCAGCGAATCATTCACTTCCTCACGTGATATCTGCTGTTCTTCCGCAACCATTTCATTAAGAAACGATTGGTTTCGTTCAAATCTTGGGAAATCATAGCGGAATCTAAAAAAATGCCCTACCGCGCTTGCAAGCGCGGCAGGGCATTTGACTGTGTACTGCGCCGGACCGGGCTGAACCAATCCTGCTGGGATGCAAGGAGCAGTAAGGCCGGAGGACTGTTCCTCCGGCCTTGCGTTTTCTTAGATAAACAGGTTCACGTTGGACTCCTCCGCATGGCCCAGGTAAGCGCCGACGCCGCCCAGCTCCACGCCGTCGATCAGCTCCTCCTGCTTAATGCCCATGACGTCCATGCTCATGGTGCAGGCTACAATTTTGACGCCGGCTTTCATGGCCTTTTGAATCAGCAGTTCCAGCGAATCCACGTTTTTGTCGTTCATAATTTTTTTCATCATGGCAGTGCCCATGCCGCCCATATTTAGTTTGGAAAGCTTCAGCTTTTTGCTGCCCCGGGGCAGCATGGCCCCAAACATGGACTCCATGAATGTTTTCTTCACCGGCTGCTTTGCCTCCTTACGCAGCGCGGTCAGCCCCCAGAAGGTGAAGAACATGGTAACCGGACGGCCCATGGCAGCCGCGCCGTTGGCAATGATGAAGCTGGCCAGCACCTTGTCCAGGTCACCGGAGAACACAATGATGGACTTCCCCTCCGCGGTGTCTCGGACCACAGCAGGCGCTTTGCCGCTCTTTTTGATGCAGGCCACATAATCATTGCCGCGCCGCTCGTTGGAAAGTAAAAGGTTGCCCGTGCGCCTGCACCAGGCGCTGATGTCACGGGCAAATCCGGGGTCGGAGGCGGAGACCTCCATCACCTCGCCGTCGTTCATGCCCTTCATGGTTTCAAACACCTTCATGATTGGGCCGGGACACTGCATCCCGCTGCAGTCCAGCCGCATGGATGCGCTGGGCAGGTTGGCGGTGTCCATGTGGCCGCTGTCGGAGATAGGGGAGTGATCTGCAATCGGTGCGACGTTTGGCGTTGGGTGGGTGGACTGATAAAAGCGCGTGCCTGCCGGGAAGAGTTCGACGCGCTCAAACCCGTGCAGCATCAGAATACGAGCGGCATTGTAGGAGCGAACACCGATGGTACAGAAGGTGACAATTTTTTTGTCGCGGGGCAGTTCATTCAGATGGTCGCGCAATTCTCCCAGAGGAATGTGAACGGCACGAGGCAGCGTGAACGCCATCAGCTCGGCATCTTCCCGCACATCCAGCAGGACCGCGTCCGGTTCTTTCTCCGCCACGTCCCAAGCGGAGAATTTGACGAGGCCCGCAAGGACGTTTTCAGCCACAAAGCCGGCCATATTGACCGGAGCTTTCGCGGAAGAATAGGGGGGGGCGTAAGCCAGCTCCAGCGTTTTCAGTTCCTTCACCCCGGCACCCAGCCGGATCGCCGCTGCAAGGGTGTCAATTTGCTTATCCACACCGTCGCTGCCCACAACCTGGGCGCCGAAGATGCGTGTTCCATCCAGTGAAAACAGCAGCTTCAGAGTCATGGGGACTGCGCCGGGATAGTAACCAGCATGAGAGTTTTGTGTGATAATCAGGCTCTCGTAATCCTTGCCCTTTTCCAAGCCCCGCTTGAGAAGGGATTTTTCGTTGGCACCGGTGGAGGCTGCCGAAAGATCGAATACCTTCGCTACGCTGGTGCCCTGGGTGCCCTCGTATTTCTCCTGAGCGCCGGCGATATTGTTGGCGGCAATGCGCCCCTGCTTGTTGGCGGGGCCGGCAAGCGGAATCATGGTGCGGTCTTTGAAGATGAAATCCTCCACCTCGATCACGTCGCCCACCGCATAAATATTCGGGTCGGAGGTTTTCAGGGTGTCATCCACCTGGATGCCACCCCGCTGATTCAGGGTCAGACCGGCCTCTTTGGCTAGGATACTGTTAGGACGAACGCCGATGGAGAGAATGACCAGCTCTGCGCGCACGGTTGCCCCACTTTTTAGGGTAATGGTGACGGCTCTGCCATCGTCGGCAAAGGAACTGACACCATCCCCGAGCTGCAGCTTCACGCCGTTTTGCAGAATGTTCTCGTGCAGCAGCTGCGCCATCTCAAAGTCAAGGGGTGCCATAACCTGATCCAGCGCTTCGATGAGAGAGACCTCTAGGCCGGCATGGCGCAGATTCTCCGCCATCTCCAGACCAATGAAGCCGCCGCCGATGACTGCCGCGGTCTTGACGCCCTGATCGCGGACGGCTGCGCGGATGCGGTCAGTGTCCGGTACCGTCCAAAGAGTTTGAATGCGGGGGGAGTCAATGCCGGGAATGGGTGGGCGAATGGGAGAGGAACCGGTGGCAAGCACCAGAGTATCGTAGGATTCTTCATAGGGTTCACCGCTGTCCAACTGCGTGATCGTCACGGTGTTTCGCGCACGGTCAATGGAAGTAACCTCGTGCTTGACTCGAACGTCAACGTTATATTTTTTCTTCATGGCCTGCGGCGTTTGCAGAAGCAGAGCATCCCGGGATTTGATCACATCGCCCACATGGTAAGGAAGCCCGCAGTTGGCATACGAGATATACTCGCCCCGTTCCAAAAGAATAATTTGTGCCTCTTCATCCAGCCTGCGGAGCCGGGCAGCACAGCTTGCGCCACCTGCAACACCGCCTACAATGACTATTTTTTTCATAATAACCT
>JAYFPV010000452.1:0-6350 GCA_034927465.1 Lawsonibacter sp. | reverse complement strand
TGGAGCCGCCGGCCGCCAGCTTCTCCTGAGCCATGACTTCCCGCTGGTCTTCCAGGGAGAGCATATCGCTGACCCAGCTTTCCAGCATCGTCTGGCGGAATTCGGGTTCCGTCAGCTCGTTCCACTCCATATACTCCTCTGTGGAATCATAATAGGAATATTCCGTTTCAAAATAGGAGTAAGGGTCAAAGACAGCTACTTCGGCGGGATGAGCATTGATCCACGCTTGACAGCGTGTCTCCCATTCCTTCTGTTCCGTCTCCCGGGCCCGCTGGGATTCCACCAGCTCGCCATACTCTTCCTCCGACCATCCGTCGTTCAGCATCTCCTCCAGGGAGGAGTAGCCCCACTGTTCCCAGAGGGGCGGGTTGGTGTCCTCGTAGGCCAGGGCGGGAAGAATCATCGCGAGTGTCATCGCCAAGGACAGTGCGAATACAAGCAGTTTCGAAAGACTCTTTTTCACGGTCTGCACTCCTTCACAAAATGATTGGTTGGACGCTGATTCGAATACAGGGGAACGGCTCAAGGCTCCTTCGGGGCGTATTGCAGGCCAAAGGGCGTCGCGGCCAAACCGCCTTTCCCGGTTTCGCGAAGGGTATGGGGAAGAGAGTGGCCCACCTCGGCCATGGCGTCCAGCACCTGGTCAGGGGGAACCCGGCTTTCGATACCGGCCAGGGCCATCTGAGCTGCCGACAATGCATCCATGGCCCCGATAACGTTGCGTTTGATACAGGGTACCTCAACCAGACCACCCACCGGGTCACATACCAGCCCCATCAAATTTATTACCGCCATGGCGCAGGCGTTTGCCATCTGTTTTGCCGTGCCGTTCTGAAGATGGACCAGTGCGGGGGCGGCCATGGCGGCGGCGGAGCCGATCTCCGCCTGGCAGCCACCCTCTGCTCCTGAGATGGAGGCCCGGGCGGCGATGACCATGCCGAAGCCAGAAGCCACATACAGGGCCTGGATGAGCTCTTTTTTCTCCGCCCTAAACTGCTTCCGATAAGGAAGAAGAACTGCCGGCAGCACTCCGCAGGCCCCGGCGGTGGGGGCCGCGACAATGCGTTTCATACAGGCGTTGCACTCCCCCATGCGCAGGGCCCCGGCCATTACTTCGGAGAGAAACGGACCGCACAGTGGGGCGTCCGCCTTGGCGTATCGGGCCATTTTGCCCCCGTCACCTCCGGACAGGCCGCTGTGGGAGCGGTCTTCTTCCCGGTAGCTCTGGTCCGACTGAATCATAGCGGCCAGCATCATGGCCATTTTGCTCCAGGAATCCTCCCGGTCGATCCCCTGGTGTGCACAGTCGGACAGCAGAACATTTTCCCACAGAGGCAGGCCGGACTGTTCCGTATCCTGGAGCATCTGGTCAATGGAAGTGAAATCAATCATTGTGATTCCTCCTGTTCCGGGGTGTAGCGGTTGACCCGGAGAACACCGGGTAGGGAGCGGAGCGCTTGGGCCGTCTTTTCGGGGATGGGCTGGTCGCATTCGATGACCATAACGGCACTGCCGCCCCGGCCACCCCGGTTGAGCTGGAGGGTTGCCACATTTAATCTCTGTTTGGCCAGTACCTCGGTGACTTGGCTGATACAGCCAGGCTGGTCGGTGTTGTGGATCACAAGGGTGGGCAGCTCTCCGCTGAAGGAGGTGTCCAGCCCATCCACCCGGAATACCCGGATACGGCCGCCGCCGGGGGAAGAGCCTCCCACCTCCAGCGTGGCACCTTGAGCGCCTTCCAGCTGGATGAGGACGCTGTTGGGATGGACATCCCGGAGAGAACAGGTACCGAAGGAAAACTCCAATCCCCACTCCCGCGCCAACTCAAAGCTGTCAGGGATCCGGGGGTCGGCGGGAGAAAGCCCCAGCAGTCCGGCAACGAGGGCCTGGTAAGTGCCGTGGCCCTTTCCGGTGGAGGCGAAGGAGCCGTGGAGGAGAAGGTTGGCACGGATTGGCTCCTGGCCCAGCAAAGCGCGGGCCATCCGGCCGATGCGAACCGCCCCCGCTGTGTGGGAGCTGGATGGGCCCACCATCACTGGGCCCAGAATATCAAACAGGTTCATGGGGAAAACTCCTTATCATCCAAACTCATTAAAAAAAATCTACGCGCGCGCAGAACGCTTAGACTGCGTGACTGCGGCAGCGCCGCCTCCCGTAACAGGCGCTCTATGCGCAGATATGTGTTGATTGCCTGAATAGTCTTCCCCAGTGTCAGCTGATATCCGCCAGATCCAGATATTTATATCCGTTGTCGGCAATATGGGTTTTCCGACCGGGCAGGTCGTCTCCCAACAGCAGATCAAAAACCTGGGCGGTGCGCGCCACCTCTTCGGGAATGACCTTGATCAGCCGCCGGGTTTCGGGGTTCATGGTGGTCAACCACATCATGTCCGGCTCATTTTCGCCCAGACCCTTCGAGCGCTGGACGTCTGCGCGCTTTCCGGCCAGAGCGGCGACGATGTCGGTCTTCTCTTTGTCGGAGTAGGCGAACCAGGTTTTTTCCTTATAGGCGATCTCGTACAGAGGCGATTCGGCGATGTAGACATATCCCTTCTGGATCAGGGTGGGAGTCAGGCGGTAGAGCATGGTCAAAATGAGCGTGCGAATCTGAAAGCCGTCTACGTCGGCATCCGTGCAGATGACAATCTTATTCCACCGCAGATTGTTCAAATCAAAGGCGGCCATGTCACGGGCCCGCTTGTCATTGACCTCGATTCCGCAGCCCAATACCTTCAGCAGGTCGGTGATGATTTCACTTTTGAAGATTTTTCCGTAGTCCGCTTTGAGGCAGTTCAATATTTTGCCGCGCACGGGCATAATGCCCTGAAACTCGGCGTCTCGGCTCAACTTGACGCTACCCATGGCCGAATCACCCTCGACAATATACAGCTCCCGGCGGCTTACGTCCTTGGTGCGGCAGTCCACAAACTTCTGAACCCGGTTGGAAATGTCCATGGCTCCGGTCAGCTTTTTCTTGATGTTCAGTCGGGTTTTCTCCGCGTTTTCCCGGGCCCGCTTGTTGATCAGCACCTGTTCGCAGATCTTCTGGGCGTCTGCGGGGTTTTCGATGAAGTAGACCTCCAGCTGGGTGCGGAGAAAGTCGGTCATGGCGTCTTGGACAAATTTGTTGTTGATGGCCTTCTTGGTCTGGTTTTCGTAGGAGGTTTGGGTGGAGAAGTTGTTGCTGACCAGCACCAGGGCGTCCTGGACATCGGGGAAGGTGATCTTGCTCTCGTTCTTGGTGTATTTGTTCTGCTGTTTGAGGCAGCTGTCGATGGCAGAGACAAAAGCGGATTTGACGGCCTTCTCCGGAGAACCCCCGTGCTCCAGCCAGGAGGAGTTGTGGTAATGCTCCAGGACCTGGACCTGGTTGGAAAAGCAGAAGGAGACGGACAGCTTTACCTTATATTCGGGCTTGTCCGCCCGGTCCCGGCCCTTTCGCTCGGTCTGCCAGAAAACGGGAAGAGTAAGAGAATTCTCTCCAACCAGTTCGGACACATAGTCCACAATGCCGTTCTCATACTGAAAGTCGGTGGTTTCAAACTTATCCCCCACTTGGTTGCGGAATCGGAAGGTGACCCCAGCGTTGACTACTGCCTGGCGCTTCATCACGTCCAGATAGTACTCCACCGGGATGTCAATGTCGGTAAACACCTCGAGGTCGGGCCTCCAGCGAAAGGTGGAGCCTGTCTTTTTGCCCCGGTCGGTTGGCTCCTTCTTCAGTCCGCCGATGTTTTCTCCCTTTTCAAAGTGGAGGGTATACTGGAACCCGTCCCGCCAGATGAAGGCGTCGAATTGTTCGCTGGCGTACTGAGTTGCGCAGGAGCCAAGGCCGTTGAGACCCAGGGAATACTCGTAGTTGTCTCCGCTGCCGTTGTCGTATTTGCCGCCGGCATATAGTTCGCAGAAGACCAGTTCCCAGTTGAACTTCTGTTCCTTTTCGTTCCAGTCCACCGGACAGCCGCGGCCCTGATCCTCCACCTGGATGGACTTGTCTGCAAATCGAGTAACCGTAATGAGCTGGCCGTGGCCCTCTCGGGCCTCGTCGATAGCGTTGGACATGATTTCAAAGACAGCGTGCTCGCAGCCTTCCAGTCCGTCTGAACCGAAGATGACACCGGGGCGCTTGCGGACCCGGTCAGCTCCCTTCAACGCGGAGATGGATTCATTTCCGTAACTGGTTTTCTTTTGAGCCATGGCAATTTCCCTCACTCTTTCAAAGGCATGTGACGCACACAAAGATACAGACTAATCATACCAAATCTTGTGGTCGAAAGTCAAGGAAACAGAAAGGGATAGAGTACTTCCCACGTATAAAACAAAAAAAACTCCAAACAATGAAATGAGTCAGTAAGGGGGATCAATATGGAATCTTTTCGGGTGATCGAGGTGGAAGAGGGAATTGAGCAAGCGATCCTGCGTAATTTGTCTGCTCGGGGCGGCGCGGCTGAGCGCTGTGTCAGCTTAAATCATCCTACCCTGCTGGTGGTTTCACCCAAGGCGGCGGCGCGGGGGCTGGAGTTGCCGGGAGCATGTCGGACGGTGTTGCTGCCCGGAGACGCGGGGAGTCTGCTGGACAGCGTGCGCGCGGCCAGCGCGGTGAGCTATGGGGCGTCTCCCCGGGACAGTTTAACTATTTCCAGCCGGGAAAATGGAAAGCTGTGGGCTGCTCTTCAGCGAGAATTGGTTACGATTGGGGGGCAGGTCGTGGAACGGCAGGAGTTTCGGCTGACTTTGGCGCCGGAAACGGAAGAATTGCCAGCCTTGGCGGTGGCCGGCGCGCTGTTGCTGTTGGGGGTTCCGCCTGAGGAGTTAGAACGTCGGGGGAGTGTGCAGTAAAACGCCATGGGACAGGGCTTGCGCTGAATCGTCGGGCGTGCGGCGAAAATATAATTTTAGAGGAAAATTTGTCGTAATATATCACAAAAGAAAGGATAAAAATCCCATTTATTGAAGGGGAGAATGGTGGACAAAAGCTGGGCCGATGTGCTAAAATGAATATGCAAAGTTTATGTCATGACTGTTGTCAGAACAAATAGGATATATTGGCCGTATTTAAGGATGTGTTGGGGCTTGGGGAAAGAACAGCAGCTCAGACAAAAAATTCTGATCGCGGACGACTCTGAAATCAACCGATCCATCCTAATAGACATGTTAGGCGGGGAGTTTGAAGTCATTGAGGCGGAGGACGGCAGACAGGCGATTATGACAATTCAGCGGCTGAGACCAAGATTGGCCTTGGTGCTGCTGGATACGGCCATGCCGGGCATGGATGGGTTTCAGGTATTGGAAATCATGAAGGAAAAGGGCTGGAACGAAGAGATTCCAGTGATTATGATCTCTGTAGGAAATGTAACAGCGCACATAGAGCGGGCCTATGACCTTGGGGCAGTCGATTATATTCAGCGTCCATTTCATGCCAGAATTATCCGACGGCGGGTAAGCAATGCAATTATGCTCTATGCCAAGCAAAAACGCCTGGCTGGAATGGTGACCGGCCAGATTTACGAGCGGGAACGGGCCGGCGACCTGATGTTGGAAATTTTGAGCCATATCATCGAGTTCCGAAACGGGGAGAACGGCCAGCATGTGTTACATATCCGTGCGCTGACAGGCATGCTGCTCAACTGTCTGGTGCAGAAAACGGACCGATACGAGTTGACCAGCGCGGACATTTCCATGATCAGTTATGCCTCTGCCCTTCATGACATCGGAAAGATTGCCATTCCAGAGGCGATTCTGAACAAGCCTGGTCCCCTGACTGAGGAAGAATTTGAAATCATGATGAATCATTCGATGAAAGGCGCGGCCATACTGGAGCATCTGCCTCTGCGGCAGCAAGAGGCGCTGGTGCAGGAGGCATATGAAATATGCCGGTGGCACCACGAGCGCTATGACGGTCAGGGCTATCCAGACAGGCTGGTAGGGGAGGATATCCCAATTTCCGCCCAAGTTGTGGCGCTGGCGGATGCCTATGATGCGTTGACCAGTCCCCGGGTCTATAAAAAGGCTTGTTCGCACGATCAGGCCGTCACAATGATTCTGAATGGGAAGTGTGGAATTTTCAATCCGCTGTTGCTGGAGTGCCTGGCGGATATATCCGGAAGCATCGAGGAGGAGATCAAGCGGGGTATGCAGGAGCGGCAGCTCCGGTGGGAGGTTTGGAATATGGCCCAGGAGGCTGGGCAGCACGGGAAGCTGACTGCCTCTGACCGAACATTTCGGCTGCTGGAGCATGAGCGTACCAAATATCGATTTTTTGCCTCTATGTCGAAAGAAATTCAATTTGAATATTCGTTGGTTCCGAGCGTGCTGACCATCTCTGAATGGGGAGCGAACTATCTGGGGAT
>JAYFPV010000502.1:0-14129 GCA_034927465.1 Lawsonibacter sp. | reverse complement strand
GAGGCAGGCATCGTCTACGACCCAGCCTGCCAAAAGGACGATGGCCCGCCAACCTCCTTCCCGGCGAAGCTGACGCAGGTTCTCCTCTACCGCTGGAAGGCGGGCAAGCCCGGCGTGGTTGTCCTGTCTTGCGAGCTGATTGACAACAACGGCAAGGAGCTGCTGCGCTGCGTGAACCAGTATATCAACCAGTGGGAGCTGGAGGATCCATTCCGCAAGTGGGTTGCCGAGACGTGCACCTTCTGCTCCACGCTGGTGGATCGCATCGTGCCCGGACGCATCCGCGACAAGGAGGAGGTTGCGCAGCTGGAGGCCGAGAACGGATATCATGACAACCTCGTTGACGTGGGCGAAATTTTCGGCGTGTGGAACATTGAAGGCCCTGCCTGGCTTGGAGCCAAGCTTCCATTTCAAGCTGCCGGTCTGAATTGCCCGGTGGTGCCGGACGTCACCCCCTACAAAAAGCGCAAAGTGCGCATTCTCAATGGCGCACACACTGGTTTCGTGCTGGGTGCGTACCTCGCTGGGTTCGACATCGTGCGCGACTGTATGCAGGACGACATTATACGCGGCTACATGAACAAAATGCTTTATGATGAGGTCATCCCAACCCTGCCGCTGGACAAAAAGGATCTGAAGGACTTCGCTTCCGCGGTAGCCGACCGCTTCAATAACCCGTATGTCAACCACGAGCTGATGAGCATTTCGCTCAATTCAACCTCAAAATGGCGCGCACGCAACCTGCCCAGTTTCCTGGAATGTATCGAAAAGACGGGTGCGCTGCCGCCCTGCCTGTCCATG
Organism: Lawsonibacter sp.; assembly: GCA_034927465.1. Classification (GTDB taxonomy): domain Bacteria; phylum Bacillota; class Clostridia; order Oscillospirales; family Oscillospiraceae; genus Lawsonibacter. The sequence continues at coordinate 13,328 of JAYFPV010000502.1, read as the reverse complement.
AGCTTTGCGGCGTATCTCGCCTTTTTCTCCAGCGACGTGCAGGCGCTGACTGAGCAGGGACTTGTCTGTCGCCGCCCCAAGGGGAACGAATACATCGTCAGTGATGACCGCTGGGTGCTGGAGTTTTACTTCGCCCATAAGGACGACAGCATCGAGGCACTGGCACAGGCGGTCCTCTCTAACGAAAAAATGTGGGGGCAGGATCTGTCCGCCGTGGCTGGCTTTACCCAGGCTACCGTAAGCAACCTCCACCTGATCCGCGAACAGGGCGCCCGCGCGGCCTACGCCACCTGCCTGTAAGGGGAGTTGTGTGATGGAATCTATTTCTGTTCCTGATCACGAAACTGCGAGCAGGCTTTCCGCTGCATGCGGTGCGCCCGTTGAGGTGTATTCTGTTGAACAGGCGCGCGGAGCGGTGATCATCTGCCCCGGCGGAGGCTATATGTGGCGCTCACCCCGAGAAGGTGCGCCCGTGGCGCGGGCAATGAACGGCCTGGGGCTGTATGCCTTTGTGCTGCAATACGCATGCGAGCCAACTCCACTGGGAAACCAGCCGCTGCGCACGCTGGCCCGCGCCGTTGCGGTGGTACGCGCACACGCGGCAAAGCTTGGATTTCCTGCCGATCGGATTGCCGTCTGCGGCTTTTCAGCTGGGGGACATCTGGCCGCGTCGCTGGGCGTGTTCTGGCAAAACGCGGAGCATTTTGACCCAGGAGCCGACCTCAATGCCCACAGGCCGGATGCGCTGATTCTGGCGTATCCTGTCATTACGGCGGGGACGTTTGCCCACCGCGGCTGCATGAATCGCCTGGCGGGCGCGGACTGCGCCGGGCAGGCGGCATGGTCCCTTGAACAGTACGTGACCCACCAGACCCCGCCTGCCTTTCTGTGGCACACGGCAGAGGATCGCGATGTACCCTGCCAAAACAGCCTTCTGTTTACCCAAGCCTTGGTGCAGGCAGGGGTGGCATGTGAGCTTCACCTTTACCCGCATGGGGTGCATGGCCTATCGCTGGCCACACCAGAGGTTGAGGAGCCCGAAAAGGGGCGTATAGCAGATGCGCATGTGGCGAGCTGGGTTGGGCAACTGCAGGCTTGGCTGGACAACCTGTGGGGTGTTTGACCGAACACATTGTTTTTTTCAGAAAATCTAGTATAATAAAATATAAGGGTTTTTCGCCATAATTTGAGCGATATAGGTGAGGGAACGTGCGTGAATAAAAAAGTTACGATACGCGACGTGGCCGCCGCCGCGGGCGTTGCGGTCAGCTCGGTGCATCAGGCTCTCAACGGAAAAAGCGGTGTTAGCAGTACCACCCGTGCGCGCATCTGCAAAATTGCCGATGCGTTGGGCTACCAGCCAAACGCCATGGCCTCCGGGCTGAAGCGCAAAACGCGGCGCATCGCAGTCCTTTTGCCTGGCATTCACGGAAACGCGCGTTATTTCTATCCTCCGCTCTGGAATGGTGTGCGGGACTATCTCGGCACGGCAACGGATATGAACCTTGAGTGGGTCGTGCTGGATTATCCGCTGGAGGATAACCCTTCCCCTACCATCATCCGGCAGCTGCGGGAAATGGTTATGGAAAAGAAGCTTGACGGCCTGCTGACCGTGGGACACATGAACGCGCTTACCCCGCAGGACTGGGAAACGCTGCAGGAAAGCGGCGTGACGGTTGTTCTTCTCATGTCCAACGATGCATTCCCGGGCTGTCTATGCTGCGTACAACCGGACTATGACGTTGTCGGACGCACCATGGCAGAGTTGATCATCAGCCATATTCCGCAGGACAGCGACATCTTTGTGTGCGCCGGCAATCCGGATCGTCTGGCGCATTCTTTGATCGTGCAAGGAATGGAGCGGTTCTTGGCGGAAAACCAGGCTCGGAACCGACTAATTCTGGAGCATTCCTGGAATGTGGAGGAAAGTAGCTACCAGAAGATACTGCACGTGCTGTCGCGCACGGACGTAGCAGCGTGTTGCAGCGTGCTTTCGCAAAGCAGCGTGTTGCTTGGCCGTGCGTTGGAGGAAAGCGGAAAGGCAGGGCGTATCTTTGCCGTGGGCAGCGACCTTGCCGAGCCAAACATTGACCGGTTAAACCGCAAGATATTCCACAATTTAATCCAGAAAAACCCCTATGCGCAGGGCTATCTCGGCATGAAAACTCTGGCGGAATTTTTGACCCAGGGCAAGCGGCCAGAAAACAACATTCTGAACGTTGGCAGTGAGGTTGTGTTCCGCAGCAACCTGTCCATGTACCGCTATGGGAGTGGGAGAACGTTGCTGCTGTAACGACCTGTTTCAAAATTCTCGTGCCTGCGCACGAGGATTTTTATGGCTATCAAATGCGAAACGTTTCGTTCATAAAAGCAATAAGGAGTGATAACTATGGCAACGCAGAGAAGCGACGAAGCGCTCTTTGCCCTCATGAAAGAAAAGCTGTACACCCCGGTAGTGGGGGATATATTGGATCAGCTGGGCTGCAATCACCAGTTTTTGCCGTCTGCAATTCGGCCACTGGAGGCGCTGGTGCCCGCTGAGGCGTTCATCAACCGAAACTTGCCCGACAACCGTCTGAAGCTGGCCGGACGCGCATGCACCGTGCTGGAAAACGACGTGGTCGCCCCGCAGAAAAAGCCGTTCGGGTTGTTGACCGAGGCGCTCGACCAGCTCCGCCCAAACGAAATCTATGTCGCTACCGGCGCCCACAACAGCGCGCTCTGGGGTGAGCTGCTGACCGCCACCGCGCGCACGCGCGGCGCAGTCGGCGCGGTGCTCGATGGCTATTGTCGCGACACGCCACAGGTGCTGGAACAGAATTTTCCTGTGTTCTGCTCCGGGTGCTGGGCGCAGGATTCCTCTATCCGAACCAACGTGTGCGACTTCCGCTGTACCATTGAAATCGGTCAGGTTACGATTCACGACGGGGACCTGGTATTCGGCGATATAGATGGTGTGCTCATTATTCCACGGGAAATTGCGGACGAAGTCATTGAAAAAGCGCTGGAAAAGGCGGCGGGAGAAAAGCTGGTGCGCAAGGCGATTGAGGGCGGCATGACCGCAACCGATGCATTTGCGAAATTCGGCATTTTGTAAAGGAGATGGCGCCATGTCGGACGAACAGACCGCCTTTCAAATTGACCGGACGGATAATGTCGCAACCGCGCTGGCGCCGCTGGTTCCCGGAGCGGTGACGCTGCTGGGCGACGCGGAGCGCTCATCGGTTCAGGCGGTAATGAACGTGCCTCAGGGACATAAAATCGCGCTGCGGGACATCGCCGTCGACGAACCGATTGTGAAATACGGCGTAGTAATCGGTCAGGCCACGGCAGCGATCGCCCAGGGCAGCTGGGTTCATCTGCATGTCATGCGTAGCCTTTACGACGAGCGGTCGGGTCATCTGGACGTCGAGACCGGCGTGCCCTGCGACACGCGCTACGAATAAGGAGACGGTATGGAAGACTTTTGCTGGCAGGGCTATGCCCGCCAAAACGGTACAAAAGGTGTGCGCAATCGTGTACTGGTCGTCTATACGGTAAAATGTGCGGAGTTTGTTGCGCAGCGAATTGTTGCGCAGGCGCAGCATCCGGACGTGGAGCTGGTCGGCTTTGACGGCTGCACGGACAACCAGTATGCGGTCAATCTGCTCATCAGCCTGGTGCGGCACCCGAACGTGGGCGCGGTGCTGGTGGTGGGGTTGGGCTGCGAGTATGTGCAGCCCGAGTGGCTTTCGAAGATTGCCGTCGAACAGGGAAAGCCGTCGGACTGGATGTTCATTCAGAGCGAGGGCGGCACCCAGCCTGCCATCCAGCGGGGGATAAACTGGGTGCATGGTGCGTTGGAAATACTGCGGGACACACCGCGCGTTCCCATGACGATGGCGGATCTGGTCATCGGCGCGGAGTGCGGCGGCAGCGACTATACCAGTGGTCTGGCAGGCAACGTGGTCGTGGGTCGGTTCTATGATATGCTGGTGGACGCCGGGGGCACCGCAATTTTTGAGGAAATTGTTGAGGCTGTTGGTTTGGACAATCTGCTCCTTGCACGCGCCGCAGACGAGCAGGCACGCCGTGAGTTGCGCTTCACTTACGACAAGGCGCTGGAGTATTGCAGGGCCGTGCGGCAATATTCGGTCAGCCCCGGTAATTTTGCGGGCGGGCTGTCCACCATTGAGGAAAAAAGTATGGGCGCGGTGGTAAAGAGTGGCTCTCGTCCCATTCAAGGGGTAATCAAGGTTTCAGCTTCTCCGCCCCGCGCGGGACTTTGGCTGCTCGACTCCACTCCCGACTCTTACTGGATGCAGTTTGGAATCACAAACCCAAACGACAACGAGGGCCTGATTGATTTGGTCAGTTGCGGGGCACATATTGTACTACTGGTCACGGGGCGTGGCAGCGTCGTGGGCAGTGCGGTCAGCCCTTGCCTGAAAATAACCGGAAATCACAACACATTCAGCCGCATGAATGGCGACATGGACTTTGATGCCAGTCCGGTGCTGCGTGGGTTGTGCAGCCAGGAAGAGCTGGCACAACAGCTGTCCCAAATGATTCAGGACGCTGCTGCGGGTGCGCTAACCAAAAGCGAGGCGCTGGGCCATCGCGAATTTTATATTCCGTACAAATATCAAGAGAAGCAGGTGACCTTTCGGCGCACCTGCGAATCGTAACCCGGGAGGGAAAGATTGTGGCAGTTTTTACCGAGGAACAAATGAATAACTTCCAACTATCGCACTGGTACGACCTGGCTGGGCAGACCGCCGTCATTACCGGGGGTGCCTCCGGCCTTGGTCTTGCCATCACGCGCTGCCTGGTCAGCGCGGGGGCGCGTGTGGTCGTGCTGAGCGGCAGGTCGCCCGCACGGGCTGCCGAGACGCTCGCCGAGTTCGGCGACAAGGTAGGATTTTACCAGTTTAACATCGCAGACACCGACCACACGCAGGAAATTGTTGACCGGATACTTGCTGAGCAGGGGCCTGTCAGCATACTTGTGAACAACGCGGGCAACCACTGCAAAAAATTCATCTGGGATATGAGCGTGGAGGAATACAAAAACGTACTTGACGTGCATCTAGTCGGCGCGTTTGCGATTACGCGGGCGCTTGTGCCACAGATGAAGGAACACGGCCACGGCCGTATCCTGTTTCAGGCTAGCATGACAAGCTACATTGGTCAGCCGCAAGTCTCTGGGTATTCTACCGCTAAGGCCGGCTATCTGGGCCTGATTCACACGCTGACCGCCGAACTGGCCGAATATGGCATTACAGTAAACGCAATTGCCCCTGGTTGGATTGACACGCCCATGTTCCTTGTGGCAACGGATAACGACCCTATGCGGCTGACAAAGATTATGGGGCGCATTCCGGCTAAATCGGTGGGCGACCCCATGGACGTGGGCATGTGCGCGGCATTTCTGTGCTCGGACGCGGCACGCTACATCACTGGCACCTGCATCCCTGTGGATGGCGGCGCGCTGATCGGGTTTTGAATTATTCGGAAATATGGCACAAATGGAGACTGCATAGGGAGGAGAAAACATGAACACAACCTTTCATGAGGAGCTGTTTCTGACCAACGAAACAGGACGGATGCTCTACCATAAGTATGCCGAGACCATGCCGATTATCGACTATCACTGTCATCTGCTGCCGGGAGAAATTCTCGAAAACAAGGAATTCGAGGATTTGGGCGAGATGTGGCTGCGGGGCGATCACTACAAATGGCGTGCAATGCGCACGTTCGGTATTGACGAGCGGTATATCACGGGCGATGCCAGCTACTTTGATAAGTATATGGCGTTCGCCGGCATTCTGCCCCGGTTGGCCGGAAACCCTGTTTATATCTGGTGCGCACTGGAACTGAAGCGTTATTTCGGAATTGATGAGGCAGTTACCGAGGAAAACGCGCTGGAGATCTATAACCGGACTAAGGCGCTCATCCACGAAAAACATATGACCCGCCGCTGGTGCATGGAGCAATCCAACGTCCAACTTGTCAGCACCACAGAGGACCCGATTGACGACCTGCACATTCACAGGGAGCTGCAAAAGCAGGGGATGACCACCCGCGTGATTACGGCGTTTCGCCCCGACCGCGCGATGTTCTGTGAAAAGCCAGGCTTTGCGGACTATCTCGTGCAATTGTCCGCTGCAGCTGAACTGCCGATCACAAGCTTTGCGGAGCTTCTTGCTGCATTGGAGACACGCCTGCAATATTTTCAGGCGGTGACGGGGACCACCGTCAGCGATGACGGGATTCCGTATTTTGCATGGGCAGACTACACGCAGGACGCAGTGGAAGCGGTTTTTGCCAAGGCGCAGCGCGGCGACGCGTTGGCGGAGCATGAACAGGATCAATATCGCAGCGCATTCCTTTTTGAGATGGGACGAATGTACCACCGCAACGGCTATGTCATGCAGTTGCACATCGGCACCTATTTGGATGCAAACAGCAGCAAAACGAAAAATATAGGCCAGTCCACCGGCTTTGACTGTATCGACGATGCAACAGCGGTCAAAAGCGTCGGCGCGCTGCTCGACCGGTTGACCACCCTGGGAGAGCTGCCAAAAACGATCCTCTACCCCCTGGACGGTACCAAAAGCGAGGCGTGGGCCGTGTTGGCCGCCGGTTTCTGCGACGGTAGCACGGCTGCCAAAGTGCAGCTGGGCGCGCCCTGGTGGTTCTATGATCAGGTGTACGGCATCCAGCGCCAGTTTGAAGCCTGTGCCAACCTCTACCCAGTCAGTCTGTCGGTAGGTATGCTGACCGACAGCCGCAGCTTTCTCTCCTATCCGCGCCACGAGGTGTACCGCCGCATTTTCTGCAACTATCTTGGCACACTGGTCGACCGCGGCGAGTACTTCTCTGGCGAGCAGGCACTGGGCAAAATTATTCAGGACGTGTGCTACCATAATGTCAATGCCTTTTTTGGGTTCGGGTTGGACTAACCCCCAACGCCCCGTGCAAACAGCGCGCGGTTCACACAACACTTAATGATGCAAGAGCAAACTTCTCTCGCTGATAATCAATCAGCGAGAGAAGTTTGCCATTTCTCGATAGGATAGTCCAATCGCTTCAAAGCAAACTGTCCCGCACAACGGAACGGTTTTGACCCAAGCCAACGGCTCCGGATATGCAGAAGCTAAAATTTACGCTGTTTTTCTTAGGTTTTCAAAATCATTCGGAGACAGATATCCAAGCTTCTCTTGCAAGCGGATATTATTGAAAGAGGATTCGATCCTCTTCGTGTCCATCAAGTGCATGAAAATTCATTAAAAGTGGGTTTTCTTGCATTTTTTTATGCGGTACGTGACTCGGGTGTCTGAATATTATTTTGCTTGGAATCGCCGGTGCAATAGTAGAGACTTTGGCATTTTGGTGTTTTTCAGGAGGATAAATAAATGGATTTTTGTCCTTGAAATCATAATGCGTTTTGACGTAGGGAGTAAAAACCAGAGAGGAATTGAAAGGAAGAGCCGGACGCATTTGCGACCGGTTCCTCCTTTGGCTTCGGTTATTTTGCCAGCAGATTGCAAAGGACTTGCGCCATCTGTGAGCGGGTAGTGGTTGTCCTGGGAAGAAGCTGGCCGTCATTGCCGCCGACTATGCCGGACTTCACCAGATAGGCTATAGCATCCTTCGCGTAGAAGGAAATGCTGCCAGCATCGGAAAAGTTGAAAAGCGTTTTGCTGGAATCGCCCGCGGCAAGCTGATTGGTTGCCTTCAGCGCGTTGTAAAGCAGGGTGAACATCTCCTGCCGGGTGAGGGCCTGCTCAGGAGCAAATTTATTTTCACCCACGCCATCGGAGATACCAAGCCGCTTTGCTACCGCCAGATAACCGGTGTAGTAGGTGTTTCCCGCGTCGGAGAAGTTGTCCGCAGAAGAATCGTCCGGGGCAATGCCGTATGTCCGCAGCAGCAGGGTAATAAACTGCCCCCGTGTCAGCGTCGTATCAGGGCTAAATTGTCCGTCTCCTGTGCCTGTGGTGATGCCTCTGGCCGCGATGAAGGCCACAGCATCGTGATACCAGACGCTGGAAGCAACGTCACTGAAGCTCACCGGGTTGAAGGCCACGGCGTAGTCACTGAAATGGCTTGTCGTAAAGGTTACGGTTCCGGCGACCGGGTCATAGTGTCCGTTTGGTATACAAATCGTGTTCCCGTTACCGTCGATGTACCAGATGACGATACTTTCCGGGTCTTCAAGCTCCGATTCGGAGGGCGTATAGGGGAGGTCCACCGTCACTGGGGCATTCGGATTGCTCCAATCGGTCTGCAAGCCGTCCAACGTGAGGGTGAGGGAAAGCAGTGGGCGGTCGCCAACAATAGTTCGGATATCGTCAGGCAGTGCCATTTTGTCGCCCGCGGCAATGGTGATCCCAGCGGTCTTTCCATCCAGGCCCGTCATTCCAGCCAGCATACCGGATGGGATTCGGACGCTGCCAAACTCAGTGTAAACCGTGAGAGCAGCCCCTGTGAACGAGCCGGCGAAGGCCGCGGCGGATGCTTCCAACGTATAGCTGTCCGCACCGGCAACGGCGGGTATGGTCAAGACGGCTTCGTCATCCCCAGAGAAGAAATCCTGTGCCAGGGAACCCAGCGACAGCAGTGAGTTCCCTCCGCTCATTCGGACGCTCAGCGCAATTCGCGTTGCGCCGTTGACGGTCAATCCGGCGCTGTTGGTATTATCATCTTCCGAAACCGTTGTGTCGTCCGTCCTGATATTTTGGATGGTAACCGTATATGGCACGGAGGTATCGCCAGTGAGTACCGTAATAACGAAAGTGTTTAACCCAGAAGAGAGGGCGATGGGGCCGGAAACTGAGACGGGAACGCCGTTTCGCGTCACCGAAATGGTGGACGCGGGGTTTTCCGCCACGGCGGTGATAGAGGACTTGTTCAAATCGTGGGTTTGAACGGTATACGCATAGATGTCCGGGTCGAAATCCAGCGGTACGCCGGTCAGGTTCAGCACGGAAAGCCGTTTGCTTTCCCCAGATACCCGCGCGAAGGTCACGTCGGCTGTGTAGCCCGCGCTGTCGAACAGAAGGCTTGCTGTCTCGGATTCCTCACCGGAAATGGATAAAAGGCTGCTGCTGTCTGCGGAATTGTAGGTTTGTTTTGTTTCCAGCGCGTTTCCGTTTTCATCCCTGAGCGTGACGATGAGGTTGCCGTTGGAGATGGCATTCATGGAGTTGTTAAAGGCATCCACCTGTACGTTGGTTCTGCCGTCTGCCGTTTGCGAGAGACTCGCCAGCGAGATGGCCGCGCCGTTGCGTTCGATCAGGCTGTGAATGCTGATATAATCCATGTCGTTTGAAATATCAGCGTCCTCAATGGTCTCGCCATCCTCCGTCAGTATGACGCGGAAGTAGACCAATGCGCCACCGTCTTGAATTTCCCCATCCTCATCCAAAATATCTGCGAGGTCGGCCGCAGTCAACGTGACGTCCACAGACAGCAGACTGTCGTTTAGGAGGGTAAGGTCATCGCCTGAAATAGTGATTGTTTTTAAGGGAGAGGCTGTGTCGAAGTCCGGCGTATCCCAGACCTCCAGCGCGACCGTGTGCGTGCCGGCTTGCAGGTCAACATATGCGTTGTTCTGCAACAGCACGTGGAAACCCCGCTCTCGCTGGGTTTCTTTGGTGAGGCTGATCTGATATATCCCCACATCGGGCAGGGCGAGCTTCAATACACCTGTGTGCGCGTCGGTTCCGCCATCGCTTCCGAATTGTGCCGTGACTGTGTAGGACGGGTCGGTGATGGGGTCCGGCACCGGATAGGAAACAAGAAAGTCCTTTGACTCGCCGGGGGCGATTGATTCGTCCACATAGTGGTACGTTTGATCGCCCAGCGCTATGTTCAGTTCAGTGATGGGCGCAATCCCGTCATTTGTCACTGTGAATCGCACCGGCATCGCCAGCCCTGGCAGAACGTTCTCGTATTCAAAATACGGGTTTTCCACCGTTAGCGTATTTTGGTATTCGTAATCCGCAGTGGCAAGTGTCATCGATCCGTTCGTTTCGGATAGGAGCAGGACAAAATGCAGCTTCCCGGTCGCGGGGTCGACGCGGACATCGAAGTTTTCTGTCGTGCGGCCCTCATCAAGCGCCAGCAGTTTCAGCTTGCCGGATGGCGTAACTGTTCCGTCGGATGCCTGAACAAACTTTGTGCCGTAGATAACACTGGCGTACGTGCCGTCATTGCCCGTGTCCTCCGGCTGGCACCAGACGACCGATAAATCCTCAAGCTTCTCCGCGCCCTTGGTAAAGTGGAAATTTGCGTAATTGCTCGTGCCCGTGCTGTCTGAGAGCTCCAGCGTGAATGCGGGATAAAGCGCCCCCTCGGCACTCAGCGCGGCAAAGTGCACGACGCTTTCGCCGCTCTCGGTCTGCGCGTTCCATCCGACGACAAAGCGGCGCGTTCCGTCCGGAAATTCCGCTGTGGTGATCTGCGGATTTTCATCCGCTGTTGCGTTATCGGTTAGCCGGAGCGTTTGAACGACCTCTCCGGCCTCATTGAGCACGGCGCAGACGATTTCCGAATCTCCGCCGTCCACCTCGGCGATTTGATAGACGATGGCGGAGGTGCCGTCCGGGAGCATGGCGGCCTTCAAAACGCTCACATCATCGACACTACCGTCATATAGGTATTTCGCCGCACTCCAATCAGAACCGTTATAAACAGAATACATAATATAGTCGCTGGTAAAATCTAAGGGGTTATCCAGAGCGCCAAGGGTCACGCTGCGCCAGGCGGCGACGGCCCTGTCACCGGAAGCCGCCGTAACAGGAGCAAGATCCGGATTGTCGTTGTCGGTCAGTTTGGTGGTTGTAAACGTCCCATCTTTGTAAATGCCTGCCATGACCTCGGCGGCGGAGAGGGCTTTTACCGCGTCCGCGGCCGTGGCCTCACCGCTAGCCTTGCCATCGGTGTTTGTGAAGCTTCTGACCCAAACGGCGGAAGCGTCGTCCGATGTGCCGGAAAGGGAAAGATCACTGTCGGGGTAATCGGATTCAGAGATTTCCTTTCCCTCCGGAAAGACGCCCGATTCGTCCGAAACGGTGAAGCAGGCCGCTGTATCGGCAATCTCTGTACTGTCCATGTCTGAGAGATAGGTCATCAGAACACCATCGTCGCTCGTAGAAGGATTTGCGTAGGGATAGGCGTTCGTCCAGAAATCGGTTATGGTGTCGGAAGCAGCTGTGCTGAAGAGCCGCATGAAAGGCAAAGACGAACCCCAGGAGCGGTCAAAGTCTTCCAGATAGGAGCGATCCTCGAAGGAGACGCTCTCCTCCACGGGGACAAGAGAGAGCATGCCGCCATCTGCGCTTCTGCCGGAGGAACCCAAGAAATCGGAAAGAATCCCATTTACTATCTTATTGTTTATATAGTTATAATTATTATATGTCCAGCTCTTGGAGGCGTCGGTCAGCACATATTTCCCGTGAAGCTCAATAAAGGCCAGCTTGATCTCATATTCCACGCCGACCTCGCCGGCTATCGTCAGCTTCTGGCCATTGGCCGAATTCCCAGCGTTGTCGCTGTACCACAGATAGAGCTGATCGTGCTGGGCAAGGCCGTATACGCCTGCCTTCAGCGAGACCACCTCGTAATCTCGGCCACAACCGCCGAAGCCATAAATGCTGAACACCGGGCGGAGACGGGGGATATAGGCGGTTTTATCTCCATGGTGGAGAATCGTGAACCCAAGCTCCGCGGTCATACTGGTCTGGAAGGTGGCCGTGACAGGTACGTACGACACCCATCCGTTATAGCTTCGGCGATAGACCCCGCCGCCGCCAAGATAAACGTCGCCCTCCAAGAGACGGACCTTCCATTTCTGCTCTTTCGTGCTGAAATAAATTTCACATTGCAAGTAGGCACCGCCGCCGTAGACGCTGCGGCCATGGCTGTTGCTCATCTCTTTCTTGGCGTCCTTTAAAAAAGTGCCCTTGCTCATTGCTTTGACGTCGCTCACGCCGGGCATGAAATTATAGCTTGATGTTTCGCCGCTTCCAACGAAGACGCCGGATGGATTGTCCGCGCTGTAGCTGCCGGCGGCATAGCGGATGATACCCTTGTAAACCAGCGGATTGTTGGTGGACTTTACCTCAATTCCAAATGAGGCGGAACTAAGCCCGTACCCCGCCAGCTTCTCCAGCGCGCTTTTCACCGCTTCGTTATCATCGGAGAAGGGAAGATTCACAGCGTTGATCCCGAATAAAAGATCACAAATCTCATAGCCGTCCCCGCCGCTATGCAGAATACTGTCCATTTTGGGAATGCCAAAAAAGTTCTGTATCGAAATGGGCTTTGCGAGTTTTATTTCCAGGCTGCCGTCGGTGCTTCTGATCATGGGGTAAAGCTTGGTTTTCTCGCCTGGCTTCAACGTATTCTGAATCACATCATTGAGCCAGGCGTATAAATTCACGGAGCTATGCAGAGTGACGGTGTCAGAAAAAGGATATGACGCAGTAACCTCGGCGTTGCCAGCGCATCCGACGCGGCCATTGGTGGAATCCAAAAAGAGAACTTGATAATAGCGGCCATAATCGCTCTGAATCATGAGCGTCATGTCCAGTGTGGCGCTTTCCGGAGTCTTTTCCAGACAAAGCAGATCGGACATGGATTTTTCCGTGCCATTTATGGTAAGAGTCTGCGATAGGACCACCGCGCGGTTCTGGACGGAGGAGGCATCCAGCTTTTTGATGCCCTCACTCAGACAGACGCCGAGTGGGGATGCTTTCCCCGCCTGAATCTCGTCGTTCTTTACCGTAATATATTGGGTCAGATGCGAGTTGTCGCGAAAGCGCACCTCAATCACATATTTTAGCGAGTTGGATGGCGTAAGACTGTCCGTGAAGTCCGACGGGCTGAATTCCAGACAGTATTGGCCCTCGCCGTCCGCGCTCACCGTCTGGTCGGCATTGCCCATGGTGCCGTTGATGGTCGTTGCCGACTGGTAAACGTCATTTAAGTAGACACCGCCGCGAATGACAACATCCCCGGTGTAGGCCGCCCCCGTCTCTTCGTCGTAGAGCGAGAGAGAAACGTTGTAGTTGACTTTTGACAGTTTAACGGTATTGAGGGGGTATAGGGCAAAGCGCCCACTGGTATTTTGATTGGCGGCAAGTGTGCTATGGCTTAAAACGGCAAAATCATAGACTGCCTCGGCTCCGTGCGTAGGATAAAAGACCACATCGCCAGCGATACCGCTTTCCTCATAAACGCCCACCTGCCCACTTGCTCCGGTCGGCACGGTTTTTATCTCGCCTCTGCCGTTGGTATAGACCAGATCGCAGGACACTTTTGGATAGGCCTGAAACAGG
>JAYFPV010000133.1:0-7081 GCA_034927465.1 Lawsonibacter sp. | reverse complement strand
CGCGGAGCTTCAGACCCTTAAAGTCCTCGATGGAGTTAATGGGCTTGTCTTTGATGGTGAAGAAGTTGCGGGAGCCCTCATCCAGCCAGCCGAGGCCGACCATTCCGGAGCCAACTTCCTGGGGCTCGGCAAGAATTTCGTCACCGATTTCGGAGTGAAGTACCTTCCACAGGTGATCGCGGTCACGGAAAATAAAGGGCAGACCAAACAGATTCATCTTCTTCAGACCAAAGTCATTCATGGAGTTGGAATTGCCGCGGCACATATCAATGGTGCCGCCACCCAGCTGCAGGGTCTGGTAAACGGTCTTTTCATCGCCCAGCTGGCCTGCGGGAAATACCTCGATGGTAATGCGGCCGCCGCTCTTCTCAGAAACCACCTGCGCAAAGTAGTCAGCTGCCTCGTCCATAATATGTCCGTCCGGATTTAGCTCGGCATACTTAAAGGTGTAGCTTGGTTTTTGCGTGGCGGTCGACGCGCTACCAGATGCGCTGCCGGTAGCACTGCCAGATGCGTTCCCGGACGAACTTTTGCCGCAGGCCGTCAGTCCTGTCAGCGCCATGGCTCCCACCAAGGCCAAGGAAAGAATTCTTGCTTTTTTCATTTTGTTTCCTCCATTCGAATTTTCAAAGATTAATCGGTCTGAGCTCCTTTATGTGGCATGCGATATAACCGAAACGCTTCACAAGAGAACGATGTAATTCTGAGCCACGGATGCGAACGCATCCAACCGGGATGCCGTATCCCTTTTCGGGACCCGCCGCATTCCTCCTCTCCTCACAAGGCAAGAACAAAAACGTTTCGGTTGTTTATGGGTCATATAGTAACAATAGTCGATATTTTTGTCAACTAAAAAGTAAAGAATGACGTTTGTTTTGTATAAATAGCCAAATTAGATCCATGCAATTTATACAATCCATCAAATATTAGGGGGAAAAACAAAAACGTTTTTCTTTCTTTCTGATTGTGCTATACTCGTCATAAGCATACGGAAAGGAGTTCATTTATGAACAACGGCCACATCACAATTGAAACGCGCATTGATAAACATGTGTTTTGTGCGTTTTCGCATTTCAATGCATTTCACCTTCATCATCGCTGGCTGGGGCTGGCAGCGTTTCCGGTTATCATGCTTGCACTGGGCATTGTGAACCGATACACCGGAAGCAACCTTCTGTTTTACCTGTTCAGCGTAGTGGGCATTTTGTTCCCGGTACTTTACCTGGTGTTTTATGTTGTTTCATTATCACATCAGGTACGTGCAAATCGGCTTGAAACACCACGATTGGCCTATACAATTGCGCTTTCGGAAAGTGGGATCGAGGTTGCAAGCGATACGGAGCACGCCGTTTATCCCTGGCAGCAGATTTATCGCTTCTATGTGCTGCCGGGTGTGGCGTATGGGTACATCACCAAGGGGCGTGCCTTTCTGCTTCCCTTTGCTGGACTTCGTGAGGGTGCTACGGCGGACGAGTTGGTCGCCTGCGTGCGGGCCAATCTTCCGCCGGAACGTCTGTTTGACAAGCGTGGGGGGCGGGTCGCGTTATGACTGAAACAATGACGAAAGCGCACGCCATGCGCTGCACCTATCTGGCCTTTCTGCTAAGCGGCATGGGCTCGCTGATGGTTGGATCGCTGCTGCCCAATCTGCGCAGTTCCTATGGGCTGGACTATACGTTTTCCGGACTGTTGCTCTCAGCACAGCCGGTTGGCAACCTGATTTCCAACCTTCTCGCCGGCATTTTGCCGCTGTATCTCGGACGCAAGCGCAGCATCCTGATTCTCGTCTGCTGGATGCCAGTCGCCTATCTGCTGTTTGCGGGCGCATCGGCGCGTGTATTGCTGCTTACCGCATGCTTTTGCATCGCCCTGGCGCGGGGCGCAGGCTCCAACTTTTCTAACGTGGTTATTTCCACGCTCGCTGAGGAAAGCGCGCGTGGACTGAACCTGCTGCACGCTGCCTTTTCTTTGGGCGCACTCTCCGCCCCGTTTCTGTTGGTATTCGGCTCACTACTTTTCGGAGAGAGCGGGTTTCGCGCGGCGGCGCTGGCAATGGCGGTACTTGCGCTGGTCCAGTTTCTGCTCTATCGTGCGGTGGCCGGGTCCGATGCACTGCCCGAGGCAGCGCACGGCGGATTGAAAAGCGCCGATCTGCGGTTTTTGCATGACCGCGTCTTTTGGGTTTCAGGCGCTGTGTTGCTATTTTATATTTCGGCAGAGTATGCCATTACCACCTGGATGGTAACCTACATGAAGGACACCGGCATCTTTGGCGACACCCTGGCGCAGATGACGAGCAGTGTGCTGTGGGTGTCGATTTTGCTCGGACGTCTGCTGACGGCCTCCGTCTCGGGCCGCGTTTCGCGCAAGCTGCTGTTAACGGTATGCGCCTTCGGCTTTTTCGGATTTTTTTTAGTACTATTTTGTGCACATACGCCGACAGCAGCCTTGTTTGGGATTCTGGGCCTTGGCTTTTTCATGGCGGGCATCTACCCGACGACGTTTGCAGGTGCGGCGCACGTCGTTGCGGGCAACGACCTGGCGGCCAGTCTACTTATCATGATGGGCAGCGTCGGAGGCATTGCCGCGCCTGCGCTGATTGGTCGCATTTCCGATACGGTCGGCATTGCGGGCGGCATGTCAACGGTCATCGTTCTAACGTTCGTGCTGCTGGTGCTGATTTTGGCACGCAACCGCCTGCTGCAGGATTGAGAAAAGCGCCGGAATAAAACGCTTGCAAAACAGCTCGCAAAAAAATGTATAAAAAAATGCTTTTTGGGGGCAGAAAGGCCAACTCAAGGCACATTTATTCCGTTGGACATTGCAACAGGCGCACAGCGCGGACGCGTGGCAAAACGGATTTCTGCACACGCCTCGAAACAGCGGTGCCTCCCTGCTGTGTCCGCTTTCAGAAGCCAAAGGACAGTGCGCCGCCATTCCGGCGTAGTCTGTTACATTCCCCTTGACATGCTGCACTCCTGCAGCGCTCACGACCAGCTCCCCCCCCCCCCCTTCGTCCCGCCGGTGCGGCTGACCGCAAATACCGTCGCGCCCGCGTCAGCGAGCACGTTGGCATTTGTAAAGCCGATGCCGATGCCCCCGCCGGTAACAATGCTCGTGCGTCCTTCCAGTTCCTTCATATGTATCGCGTCTCCGCTCTTACAACTTCTGGCAGCGATAGCTGTGACAGTTCGCTTCCACCAGCGCCCAGTCCAGTTCTGGGTCAGTGCCAGACGCATCCGGTACGGCAATCATGCCGCTCTTGATCGGCAGCGAAAATCTTTTCCTCGATGATTGAAACCAGACGGACATGGATCAGAACAGATTGAAAATCACCACGGAAAAAGAGGTACTGAAAAAGTAGATCAAATAACTGCCGAACTTCTTGCGAACGTTTTTAAGTGCGATATTAGTAAAGGTCACGGCTGTCACCCCAAAGCTCCGAAACAACGCTGATAATGATGTCATAGAATTGTTTTCGGGTGCCGTTTCTTTTGACCTCCCGATAGAGCAGACCATCTTTGAATTTATGGTCGAAATGGTCAGCAAAATAGTAGCTTGATGAAAGGGCAAACGATATGAACCGTATAGCAGAAGCGATCCAGCGCAGACTGTTTGAGCTGCAGGATCCGAAATATAAAGACTTCCAGTGCAAACTCATGCCGACGGTAAACCCTGAAACCGTGATCGGCGTCCGCACGCCCGAACTGCGGAAGCTCGCTAAGGATTATTCAAAATCTCCAGAAGCCATAATCTTTCTCAAAATCCTGCCGCACAGGTATTATGAAGAAAACAACCTGCACGGCTTCCCGATCGAGACGATCAAAGACTATGACGCCGCTATTGCCGCAGTCGATGCGTTTCTGCCGTACATAGACAACTGGGCGACCTGCGACCTACTTTCGCTGAAACTCTTCAAAAAGCATCTGCCGGAGCTCTATGAAAAAATCAAAGTCTGGCTGAAATCCGACAAAACCTACACGGTGCGCTTCGGGATCGGAATGCTGATGAGCTTTTATCTCGACGAACATTTCAAGCCCGAGATGCTTGCGCTTGTAGCAGGCGTACGGTCGGATGAATATTACATCAACATGATGATCGCCTGGTATTTTGCGACGGCACTGGCCAAGCAGTATGACGAGACAATTCCGTATATCCGGGAACAGCGTTTGGAGAAATGGACGCATAACAAAGCCATCCAGAAAGCGATCGAGAGCTACCGAATCAGCGACGAATTTAAGGTGTATCTTCGGACGTTGAAAATAAAATGAGGGCATGATATGAAATTCTGCTGATCCAAGGCGGTTTGACTATAGTTTACAAGCAGACTTGAAATATAGTCTGCTTTTTTACGGAAAGTTAGCTTGACATTTTAAGCCAGAGTGTTATAATGAGCAAATGGAAAGTTCACTTTCCACCGCAAGGAGGAATATTGTGAAAAACCGCCTGGAAGAAATACGAAGAAATAAAGGGATCAAGCAGGAAGATTTAGCTGCTGCGCTGGAAGTGTCACGGCAGACGATCGGCTCTTTGGAGAATGGCAGATACAACCCGTCCATTATTTTGGCGTTTAAAATTTCGAGATATTTCAATATGGGCATTGAAGAAATCTTTATCTATGAGGAGAATGAAAACAATGAAAAAGAGTAAAGATTTTGCTTTGACCGTGATTGGTCTGGTATTGCTGGCAATAGGATTGTACCTTGCCAAGACGGTGTCCAATCCGCAGGGCATTATGAAGGCGCTGCCTTATGTTTTAATCGGAGTAGGATGCGGTGCTTTCGGTCAAGGTATGGGAAATATAATTGCACGCAAAGCTGTAAAAAATGCTCCAGAAATTGAAAAGCAGATGGAGATCGCGCGGAAAGATGAGAGAAATGTCGCCATCGCAAACCGCTCAAAGGCCAACGCGTATGACATAATGGTTTATGTGTATAGCGCCTTGATGCTGGCTTTTGCACTAATGGGGACGGATATGGCGGTCATTTTGCTGCTGGTATTTGCCTATCTATTTATTGTCGGATGCAGCATTTACTATCGCTGCAAATATAATAAAGAAATGTAGATTGCCTGAGCACAAAAAACTATTGTTTTAGGTTGGTGAGAAAGTGAAAAGATGCATTGTGGCTGCCGGAATAGCTGAATAAAAAATATACTTTGGAGGTTATGATGACTATTCCGGCTGATAAAATATACCCGCGAACCAATGACTTCGAAACCATATACCTGAAAAGCGTCGTTACAAACCCCAATATCATCGTCGGCGATTATACGATGTATAACGATTTCGTCTCCGACCCGAGGCTTTTTGAAAAGAACAACGTGCTGTATCACTATCCTATCAATCACGACCGATTGATCATCGGTAAGTTCTGCTCCATCGCCTGCGGGGCCAAGTTCCTGTTTACCAGCGCCAACCACACGATGAAATCGCTCTCAACCTATCCGTTCCAGATTTTCTTTGAGGAATGGGGGCTGGACATAAAAGATGTCGCGTCCGCGTGGGACAACAAAGGCGATATTGTCATCGGCAATGACGTCTGGATCGGCTATGAAGCGGTGATTCTATCCGGCGTCCATATCGGCGACGGCGCAATCATCGGAGCGAGAGCGGTCGTGACAAGGGATGTTCCTCCATACACGGTTGTCGGCGGAATCCCCGCGAAAGATATCAAAAAGCGTTTTGACGAAGAAACCATTCAAAAATTACAGCAGTTCGAGTGGTGGAACTGGCCTATTGATAAAATTCGGCAGTTCTTACCCCGCATTATGAATGGAGAAAACCATAAGCTGATTCTCTGAAACTAATACCGTTGTTAAAGCCGAAGCATTCTCAAATCTCCGAGAATGTTCCGGCTTTTCATATGATTGCGGTAAATCGTCAAAGTCAGCATTTGTTGCGGTACTGTTTGACCAGTTGCTGAAATTCCGCATTTGGAAGGAGAAACGCGCGCGCAAAATCCCTTTTGTGGATCGCATCTGATACGTCCTTGCAGAAGTGACTGATTTCCTGCTCGGACAGCCCGTCGTTAAAGCAAAGCAGGGTATTCAAATCAATTTTAAGCTGTTGTGGGACAGCTTAAATTCCCTTGTAATGGTACCAATTGCGGGATAGCATTTGCCTTCCCTGTTGCAGCGGTCACGCAGATACATAATGTTGCCAATACTATTTTTGTGTTTGATACAGCTATGGACGGTTGCAGCGCATCTGCGGATATGGCGCAGAACAACAGTTCTGCGAACGTGTACTGGATGATGAAAAGTTTGGCGCAACGGTGTGCGATCTGCTGATCGGCGTTGTTTATAACCGACCGAGATCTCGGCGTATCCACTCCCGCCGTGAACAAGTGGGAGAGCGGGACCTTTCATTGGGATTTTCCTCTTCTATTTTTAAATTTCAACAGAATCTGCGACTTTAGGTTATGAATTTCAATGCCCTCCTGCGCAAAAGCAACCTGAATTTTCTCCACGAAGGCCAGCGCTTTCGCACCGTCACCATGGACGCAGAGCGTATCCCCCTTAATATCCAATTCTTTCCCGTTGATGGAAGTCACCTTGCCCGCCTTAATCATACGGACGCATCTCCGGATGGCAATAGCCTCATCCGTGATCATAGAGCTCCATCCATGCTACGCGGAACCAGAGAAAGATCATCCATGTACGCGCGATCCGCAAAAATCTCGGACACGGTAGAGAGGCCCATTTCCTCCGCAATCTTACCAAGGACAGCACCAGCACAGTAAAAAATGCGAATGCTAGGATCAATTTCGTAGACTGCCTCACAAATTGCACGGGACACCGTTTCGTCGTATTGACAAATATTTCCCATGGCCCCATGGGGTGCCACATGCTGCAGCTGCAGGCCATAGCTGTGGGCAAACGCCCAGAGTGCACCGACCTGATACTTGACATAGTTTTTGACTTCTAAGGGGGAAAGCACCATTTTCCGACGGCCAAACCCCATCAAATCGGGATATCCCGGATGTGCACCTACCGCCACGCCACGATCCTTTGCCATTTTGACGACACGATCCATAACCATGGGATCACCTGCATGCCAACCGCAGGCTATATTTGCCTA
>JAYFPV010000243.1:0-2310 GCA_034927465.1 Lawsonibacter sp. | reverse complement strand
CGCGCACTCCCTGTCCCAGGCGTTCCAGCCTGCACGCCCCAACGTTTTGCCCGCAGTAGGTGGCCATGGCCGCTCCCATAGCGTCGAACGGACTGGCCAGCAGCTGAGTCAGCTTGACTCCCGCGGCCACCGCGGCAACATAGGTACTGCCCAAGGTATTGACTGCGGACTGGAGCACAATGGAACCGATGGCAGTGATGGAATACTGCAGGCCCATGGGGATGCCCATGGCACACAACACCTTGCAGGTGCGGCCATCCGGCCGACGCTCCTCCCTGGTCATCCGGAGAATGGGATACTGTTTGCGCACATAACACAGACAGGCCAACCCGGACACTGCCTGAGAAACCACGGTTGCGATGGCCGCCCCCGCCACCCCGGCTCGGAAGTGCAGGATCAGCACAAAATCCAGCACAATGTTCAGCACTGAGGACAAGGCCAGAAAGTACACCGGGGTCTTGCTGTCTCCCAGGGACCGGATGATTCCAGCCAGCAGATTATAGAGAAACGTGGCCGGGATGCCCATAAAAATGATAAAAATATAGGAATAGGCCTGTTCGATAATGTCGGCCGGGGTCTTCATCCCCAGCAGAATGGTGCGGCAGAGCAGGCCGGTAACCACGGTAAGGATCAACGCAAACAGCCCGGACAAATAAGCGGCGTTGGCCACATACCGGCGCATGTCCGACGGCTCCTGCGCCCCCATTCGCTGGGCCACTGGAATGGCAAAGCCGCTGCATACGCCCATGCAAAACCCGATGACAAAAAAGTTAATGGAACCGGTGGAGCCCACCGCCGCCAGAGCCTTCGCCCCCAGCAGTTTTCCCACAATCATGGTATCCACCAGGTTATAGAACTGCTGGAACAGCATGCCGCACAGGGTCGGCAGCGTAAACTCCAAGATCAATTTCATTGGGCTGCCTGTTGACAAATCTTTGGTCATGGTGGACGCACCTTCTCTCGAGGAGACCAAATCCATCGGTCTTCTATCACGCACTGGATTATTATAGTCATCCCGCCCCATTCCTGCATAGAGCTTTTTTTCACAATTTTAGGCCGATTTTTTTAAATTTTCTTGCGAAAACAGTGAATTCCAGCCCATTTTTCTCTGGAACGTGATGTCTTCTCCTTTCATCGTCTCAGCTTCCCTTTGCCATCCGACGACAGGCCAGCGATGTGGCCAGGAAATATCCGCCGTAAACTACCAGCAGCAGCAGCGCGGTGACCAGGCTGCTTTGCACGCTGTCCACCTTGCCCACCATCGCAATCATGTCGTTTGCCGCCTTCATCCCCACCGCGGAGTGAACCAGCGCTAACCCCAGCGGCAGCAGGAAGGCGAGCGCCACCTGCTGCGTGGCGGATCGGGCCGTCAGTTTTTCCTCCGCCCCAAGCCGCCGCAATATGGCATACCGACCCGCATTATCCGCGGCCTGACTCAGCTGCTGAAGCGCCAGCACAGCCGCCGCCGCTAGCAGGAAGGTAAAGCCAAGATACAGCCCCAAAAACAGCGCCAGAATTTTGCTGCCCATAATCTCCTCATAGATGGAAAGCCGGCTTTCCACATGCAGGGTTACCTGCTCTCTAAGAGGGTTTAGAATCTGAAGCAGCGCGGCTTCGGTCTCCGCTTTCTCCGCCTGGTCTCCCACATAGTCGGCGGACCAAATTTCGCGGCGAACTTCCAGGTTCTGGGCCATTTCGTCCGGAATCACCACATAGATCAGACCAAGATTTCCGGTGGCCAGGGCAAAGTTTGAATCCTCCTGAAGATAGGGCAGGGTCCCGGCGTAGGAGGGCTTTCCCTGCCGCTCCAGCAGGGCGTCGTAGTCCGACACCCGGATGGCCCCGCTTGCATCCTCCACCCCGGTAACGGCGGAATCGTTGTAGTAAAACGCAAGTTCCGACTGCCAGGCCAGCAAGTGCGCTGCGTCAAAGTTCCCTTTCTCCAGCAGGGCGGAAAAGTCCACCGGCAAAACATCGGCCGACTGGTTCTGAACGGTGATGTCAAAGGGGGCCTGCTGATCAGTCATGGCTTCCAGCGTGGAATTCAGCCCCACCGAGCTGGCCGTAATACCCATGGCCAGCAGGAGAAGGATGCAGATGACGGTCTGGGACAGGTAGGTGGAGTGAACTTTGCTGATCCACTGGCGCAGAGTGAACAGATTCAGGTTTCGATAGTACAGGTTTGGATGCTTCTGGACAACGTTCAGCACAAACCCGGACAGAGAGCGAAACACCAGCAGCGTTCCCAGGGTTCCCATGGACAGCATACCCACACAAAGGGGCAGGGTTGCCACCGCGATGGCCATGCCG
>JAYFPV010000483.1:0-2703 GCA_034927465.1 Lawsonibacter sp. | reverse complement strand
CCCGCGCCGCTCATGCCGATAATGCCGTAAATATCGCCGTCCTCAACGGTCAGCGTAATGTCCCGCAGCGCCTCAACCTTGTGGTCGGCACCGGAAAACGTCTTGGATAAATGTTTGATCTCAATCATGTACAAAGCCCTCCAAACCCGGGCAAAACACATCGGCCGCCTTGTTTAAGCCGACCGATGTGTCTCATCCAACTTACCGTTATGCTTCGTTTTTAATGGCATCCAAGCTGGTCTGCTTGCCGCCGTAAAGTCCCATCGGCTCCACATGGATTACCGCCGCCGACACAAGGTGAGTCCCGTTTTCGGCATTGAAATCATCCAGATACGGAACATGCTGGAAGTAGTTGGCGTCCACCTCGCCGCTTTCCACGACGTTGTTGGGCTGTACATAGTCGGTATACTCAATGATGTCCAATGTAATGTTCTTTTGGGCTAAAATCTCCTGGGCAACCTTCAGTATTTCCGCATGGGGCGTGGGAGAGGCGGCAACCGAAATCGTGGTTCCAGCCAGCGCCGCGTAGTCCACCGTGGCGTCATAGCCGTCACCCGGATTGGACACCACGCTTACCACTGCGCCACCATAATTATCTGTAATGTAATCCACCACCTGCTGGCTCTCCAGCGCGGCCACAAGCGCCTTAATTTTGTCGCTGGACTCGTTTCCTTCTTTCACGGCAAGAATATTGCCGTAGGCCGAGGCGGAACCCTCAATTGCAAGGGAGTCCTTGACCGGATTGATTCCTGCGGAGATTGCGTAATTGGAATTGATAATTGCATAGTCCACGTCTTTCAGCACATTTGGAATCTGCGCGGCTTCCACCTCGTTGAACGAAAGGTTATATGGATTTTCGGCAATGTCTTTGATGGTTGCCGTGATCCCGACCCCGTCGGTCAGCTTAATGTACCCCAGATCTTCTAACAGCAGCAGTGCCCGCGCTTCGTTGGTGGTATCATTGGGGACTGCAATGGTAAGGGAGTTTTTTTTGCTGGAGCAGGCGGAAAGGCCGACGACAGCGGCAAGTGCAAGTGCCAGAACAATGGAAAGTTTCCGTTTCATATCTCATTCTCCTCATTTTCTTTTCTGAGCTCATCTGAAAGGATTGCGTTTCTGAACCAAACGCCGCAGTGCAGGCAGCGTCTGAACCCGTGAATGCCGACTGGTCTGTCCTTAGCGGACGGCCTATGGATTCCGTTCACAAGCTTCTATGGGACTCTGCCCGGTCACAGTGTCTGTATGCTCACATTCGGTGGCGGCTCAACCGCACATGGGAGCCGGAAAACCGGTGCGGTTTGCCAAACGGAATGCATTCATTGTGCTTCACGGCTGCACCTCCAATCCCTTCAAGGTGGTTTCATTATAGGTTTCAGGATTCCTTTCGTCCAATACGGGAAACATATATGAAGCTATAGATTTAGTCTATACCTTCGGGCCATAACGTTCGCTTCAAAATAGCGTCCAAGGCTGTTCTCAACGATCTTTTCCCCTGTTTTGCAGCAAAAAGGCCCCGAACATGAGTCTGCGACTCTGTCCGGGGTCTTTTTTGTTTGTCAACACCGCTCATCGGCACACGGCTGCTCTGCGTGGGTGTGCTCATCGAGATACCGTTTCAGTTCCTCGATATACAGTTCCCCCATTTTGCTCAGCAGGCTGTTTTTTTGCTGGATATATCCAATTTCCATGGCGCTGTTTGGGTTGAGCTCGTCGGCCTCAAAGGGGACGGCAACATAGTCCGAACCGTTGAGCTCCTCGCAGATAATGCCGGAGCAGAGCGTATACCCGTTCAGCCCAACCATCAGGTTGAGGATGGTGGCTCGATCACAGGCTTTGATGGTTCTGGGATATTCATTTGTACTCAAAATTTCTTCTGCGAAATAAAAGGAGCCGTTCTCTCCCTGCTCGAACGACAGGCAGGGGTAATCGGAGAGCTGGTCGAAGTGGATGGTGGCATGTTTGGCCAGCGGATGCCCCTTCCAGAGATACACATAGGCCTTGCAGTCAATGAGCTTGTGAAACTCCAGATGGTTGGCCGAAAGCAATTTGGTAAGAACTTTGCGGTTGAAGTCGCTGAAATAAAGAATGCCGATCTCGCTCTTCAGGGTGCTGACATCGTCAATCACATCGCGGGTCTTGGTCTCCCGAATGGCAAACTCATATTCGGCGGTATCAAAAATTTTGACCATCTCCACAAAGGCCTTTACCGCAAAAGAATAGTGCTGGGTGGACACGCCAAATTTTTTCTTCAGGTTTCCGGACTTTCCGTACTTCTCCAACAGCGACTCATATTGCTGGTGCACCTGGCGGGCGTACAGTAAAAACTCCGCGCCGTCGTTGGTCAGGGTCACGCCCTTTCCGCTGCGGTTGAAAATCACAATTCCAACTTCTTTTTCCAGCTCTTTGATTGCGCTGGTCAAGGACGGCTGGGAGACGTAGAGAATCTCTGCAGCCTTGTTCAGCGAGCCGATTTCTGAAATGGTAATGACGTAATTCAGCTGCTGCAGCGTCATACGTTCCCCTGCTCTTTCGCTGATTCCTCCAGACGGCGGATCAAAAGCGGCAACGCCTGCTCAAAATTCACTCCATAGGTGCGGCGCTCCGGGTCAAGCATGGTCTTCCGGACACACTCCAGTGTGTAGTCCAACGCCAGAGTCAGCGCATCCGCAATACTGAGCCCTCGCATATAGGCACCAAGCGTGC
>JAYFPV010000494.1:0-11015 GCA_034927465.1 Lawsonibacter sp. | reverse complement strand
CGCGGGCGGGGGCATAACTTCTCCGACTCCGGGCAAACCCGGTTCGTCCAAAGGCCGCCCCTGGGCTTTGCCCTGCGCTCCGGCGTTATGATCCCTGCTCGGGGGCTCGGCGCTTCTTGCAATTTTTAAAGAGAATGAAACTCACCCGTGAGGGGTGATACGATGAAGTTGCGAGATCTTTTGGCTCGCGTCCCCCTCATGGGGGGGACACCGAATCTGGATATGGAAATTTTTTCCATATCCTATGACAGCCGGATATTAGAACCCGGTGCGCTGTTCGTGGCGCTGTCCGGAGACAAGACTGATGGTCATCGGTATATCCAGGCCGCACTGGAAAAAGGGGCGGCGGCAATATTGTGCCAGACTCCGCCCGCTTATCCCGGCCCGTGGCTCATCACCGAAGATACTCGGCTGGCACTGGCCCTGGTATCGATCAACTGGTTTGGCCGTCCCGGAGATGAAATGACCCTGATCGCCGTCACGGGGACCAACGGAAAAACCACCACAAGCAGCCTGATCAAGGAGATGCTGGAGGGGGTGCTTGGCGCCAAAGTGGGACTGGTGGGAACCAACCGGAACATGGTGGGTCAGATGGAACTTTCAGCCCACCGCACGACACCCGAAAGCTACGAGCTGCAGGAACTGCTGCGCCGGATGGCGGACAATGGCTGTACCCATGTGGTGATGGAAGCCTCTTCCCACGCGCTGGTCCAACACCGAACAGCAGGACTTACCTTTGACGTGGGTGTTTTTACCAATCTGACACAGGACCACTTGGATTACCACCATACCATGGAGGAGTATCGGCATGCCAAAGGCCTGCTGTTCACCCAGTGCCGCTGCGCTGTGCTGAATCTGGACGACGAGGCGGGCCGCTGGTATCTGGAACGGATCGATTGTCCCGCCTTTACCTATTCGGAGAACCGGGCACAGGCAGATCTGATGGCGCGGAATATCCGCCTGTTTCCCAGCCATGTGGAATTTGAGGCGGTGACGCTTGGTCACATTTCCCGGGTACACCTGCCCATTCCGGGCGGTTTTTCCATCTACAACGCCTTGGCCGCGCTGGCCACGGGGCTGTGTCTGGAGCTGAAGCTGGATTTCCTGGCCACCGCTTTGCGCTGTGTTCACGGGGTGAAGGGCCGTGTAGAGGTGGTTCCTGTTCCACGGGCTTACACGGTAATCATCGACTATGCCCACAGCCCCAATGCGCTGGAAAACATTCTGATGACCGCTAGGGATTTTACGGCGGGACGTCTGATCTGCCTGTTCGGCTGCGGGGGAGACCGGGACAAAACCAAACGGCCGATTATGGGGGCCATCGCCCAGGAGTTGGCTGATCTGGTGGTGGTTACCTCCGACAATCCCCGTACCGAGGATCCGGAAGCCATTCTTTCGGATATTCTGGTGGGAATGGATCAAGACTCGGACAAAATCCGCGTGGAGCCGGACCGGCGAACCGCCATCAGCTGGGCGCTGGAGAAAGGACAGCCGGGAGACGTGATTGTTTTAGCGGGAAAAGGCCATGAAACTTACCAGGAAATCAACGGTATTCAGTACCATATGGACGAGCGGGAGATTGTGGCGGATTGGTTCCAAACCGACGGCGGACGACAAGAAAGGACTGGAAATATTCTGGCTGGCATAGTATAATGACCTGTTCCCATTGTGTCACCCAAGAGAAAGAGAACCTGGAGGTTTCCGATATGACATATATCCTCAGTTTTATTGTGGCCTTCGGCGTGGCTGCTATTGCGGGACAGCTTTTGATCCCGCTGCTGCGTCGACTGAAGGCAGGACAGTCCATCCGGGAGGATGGGCCCACTTGGCACATGTCAAAGCAGGGTACTCCCACCATGGGCGGTCTGATGTTCATTCTGGCGGTCGGCATTGCCATTTTGGCCGCCGGTTGGGAGGATATGCTCCAGGGAAATCGAAACCACCTGTACGTCTTTTTGTTCGCGCTGGTGTTTGGAGCCATCGGCTTCATTGACGATTTTCAGAAGCTGCGCCATCATGTGAACGAGGGGCTGACCGCACCCCAGAAATTTCTGCTTCAGCTGTCGGCGGCCATCGCCTTTACCGTTTTGCTTCGGAAAACCGGTTATTTAACTCCCAATTTATACATCCCGTTTTTGAATATGGAGTTGTCCCTGCCCTGGGTGGTATACATGGTGTTCGCCGCATTCGTCATGGTGGGCACTGTCAACGCAGTTAATCTGACCGATGGAATTGACGGCCTTGCCACCGGCGTTACCATCCCTGTGGCCCTGTTTTATGTGGGGGTGTCGGCCTGGTACGGACGGAACGATCTGACCATCTTGTCTGCCGCCCTGGCCGGCGGGCTGTCCGCCTTCCTAATCTATAATTTCCACCCCGCTAAGGTCTTTATGGGAGATACCGGATCCTTGTTCTTGGGGGGGATGGTGTGCGGTCTGGCCTTTGCTCTGAACATTCCGCTGGTGATTCCTGTCATTGGCCTGGTCTACGTGGCCGAGGTTCTGTCTGACATCATTCAGGTAGTCTACTTCAAAAAGACCCACGGCAAGCGCTTTTTCCGCATGGCTCCTCTCCACCACCATCTGGAGTTGTGCGGCTGGAGCGAGACGATGCTGTTTTGCGTCTTTTCGGGGGCCACAATGGTCTTGTGTATTTTGGCTTTTTTGGGCGTGATGAACCGCTACCCGGTGTAAGAAGCGCGGAGCAGTCGAGAGCAGAGTCAAGTAGTAATGAAATCTGAACCAAGCAAGGGGGAAGAATATTGGCCCGAAAACCAAAACGGGACCTTACCATGGAGGAGCAGTTGGCCCGAGGCCCCATGGATCTGCCCTTTCTGATGCTGACGATGCTGTTGGTCGGTGTGGGCCTCATCATGGTGTTCTCCGCCTCTTACGCCTCGGCCTACTACGACTCCAGCGCCAGCGTCCAGAATAACCCGCTGTTCTACATTCGCAGGCAGGCCATGTTTGCCGTTGTTGGTACCGTGGTCATGTATCTGGTCTCCAAAATCAATTATCAAACCCTTCGAATCTTGTCCATTCCTTTGCTAGCGGCCTCAATTGTGCTGCTGGTACTGGTGCTCACTCCCTTTGGAGTGGAGATCAACCAGGCTCAGCGCTGGCTGAAGATGTTGTTGGTGGCCGGCCCTACCTATCAGCCCTCGGAGATTGCCAAGGTGGCGGTTATCATCTTTTTCGCCGCCCGACTATCCAAGCGGGACACGGAGAAGAAAAAGAAGTATACAAACCGTACCCTCGCTGGCCGGACGCTGAACCGGCTGGAGCGGGTGGGATTTTTGGAACTGGTACCATACGGGCTGGTGCTTGGCACGGTCCTGGTGCTGGTGGTGCTGGAACCACATATGTCGGGCACCATCCTGATCATGGTGGGAGCAGCCTCCGTCCTCTTTGCGGCAGGTATCAATATGGGGTGGTTCGTGGGGGCTGGTTCCATCGCGGTGGCTGGTTTGACGTTTATCATTTCCAACACCGAATATATGACCTCCCGGGTCCAACTGTGGCTGGATCCCTGGTTGGATCCTCAGAATAAGGGATATCAAACCATTCAGTCTCTGTATGCCATTGGATCCGGCGGCCTGCTTGGGCTTGGGCTGGGCAAAAGCCGCCAGAAGTTTCTTTATATTCCAGAGCCGGAGAATGATTTTGTTTTTTCCATTGTGGTGGAAGAGCTTGGCTTTGTAGGCGCCGCCATCGTGCTGCTTCTGTTTGCACTGCTCATCCTGCGGGGTTACTGGCTGGCCCTTCATGCCAGAGACAAATTCGGTGCGCTGACCATCGTGGGCATTGTCACGCTGCTGGCCGTTCAGGTGTTCTTGAACATCGGAGTGATTACCAATCTGATCCCCAATACTGGAATCTCTCTGCCGTTTTTCAGCTATGGCGGCACCGCGTTGGTGATCCATATGGCTGAGATGGGGATTATCCTAAGTATTTCGCGCCAGATCCCGGCACCGAAGAAGGACTGAATCCGGGAAGAAAGACGAGTCATCCAAACAGATTATTGCTTTACTGAGGTGATACGATGAATATCCTCTTTACCTGCGGGGGTACCGCCGGACATGTAAACCCGGCGGTGGCCCTAGCCCACATCTTTCAGGAAAAGCATCCGGAATGCCGAATCCTGTTCGTAGGAGCGGAAGGCGGAATGGAGAACAAGTTGGTGCCAAAGGAAGGCTATCCGATCCGTTCGGTTACCATCACCAATTTCCGCCGCTCCCTTGCCCCGGCAGACATCGCCCACAATTTTGGCACGCTGCGGAATATGCTGCGATCCAAAAAACAGGCCAGAGTCATTCTGGATAAATTTCAGCCGGATTTGGTGGTGGGAACGGGGGGCTACGCCTCCTTCCCTGTGGTCAAGGAGGCCGCGCGCCGCGGCATCCCAACTGCGGTTCACGAATCAAACGCCGTGCCAGGACTGACCACCAGAGCTCTGTCCAAGGTAGTGGATCGGGTTATGGTGGGCTTTGAGGAGAGCCGCAGCCACTATGACGACCCAACGAAGGTGGTGGTCACTGGCACGCCGGTTCGGGGCGAGTTCTTCAGCTATACCAAGCGGGAAGCACGGGACAAGCTTGGCTTTTCCGACGACCGTCCCCTGCTGCTGTCCTACTGGGGCTCGCTGGGTGCCGAGGTCATGAACCAGAAAATGTTGGACTTTATCGCCAAGGAGTGTTATGAGGGGTCGCCCTATCGGCATATCCACGGAGCGGGGCGTGATTTTCCCTGGATGAACGAGGAACTGCTCCGCCGGGGGCTGGAACTAGGGGAAAACGGCATCGAAGTTCGGGAGTATATTTATGACATGCCGTTGGTCATGGCCGCCGCAGATTTGGTGCTGTGCCGGGCGGGAGCGTCCACCATTTCAGAGCTTACTGTCATTTCCAAACCGGCCATCCTGATTCCATCTCCCAACGTCACCGCAAACCATCAGGAAAAAAATGCCAGGGTGCTTTCAGACCAGGGTGCGGCGGTGCTTCTGCGGGAACAGGATTGTGTGGGAGATACCCTTTATGACACCGCCGGGATGCTTCTGCGGGAGCGGGATCGCCGGGACGACATGGTGCGGGCCCTGAGTACGATGGCGGTCCCCGATGCGGGGGAGAAGAGTTATCAGACACTTCAAGAGATCATGAAGAAAAAGAAGTAACGATTCCAATAGAAACCAATTTGTTATTTTTTGCATAGGATAGCCTGAATTACATGGAATTTGGAGGCTATCCCATGAGCTGTTATCAAATTGAAGGCGGACACCCGCTGGGTGGACGCCTGGCGGTCCAGGGTGCCAAAAATAGTGTGCTGCCCATCTTAGCCGCCGCTCTGCTGGCCCCCGGGCAAAGCGTCATTCACAACTGTCCCGACCTGTCCGACGTGTCCGTCACCTTGAATATCCTGGCGCTGCTGGGCTGCCACGTAGAGCGGGAAGGGGACACCGTCACAGTGGATGCTTCCGTCCTTAGTCGGGCGGACATCCCGGACTGCCTGATGCGGGAGATGCGCTCCTCCGTCATTTTTCTGGGCGCCTTATTGGCCCGCCTTGGAACGGCGGAACTGTCCTACCCAGGTGGGTGCGAGCTTGGGCCGCGCCCCATTGATCTGCACCTGGCTGCTCTGCGCGCGCTGGGGGTGGAAATTCAGGAGAGCCAGGGCTGTCTATGCTGCCGGGGCGGCAGTCGGCTTCGGGGGCGGGAATTGTGCCTGTCCATGCCCAGCGTAGGTGCCACGGAAAACGCCATGCTGGCAGCCTGCGGCTGTTCAGGGGTGACCACCATTGTAGGGGCGGCCCGGGAACCGGAGATTCTAGACCTGCAGACCTTCCTGCGCGCCATGGGTGCGGACGTTTCAGGCGCAGGGGGAGCGGTAATTACCGTCCGGGGCGGAAAGCCGCTTCACCCGGCGGAGCACCGGGTTGTAGGCGACCGCATTGCCGCCGCCACATACCTGTGTGCCGCAGGCGCTGCGGGTGGGCAGGTGGAATTGACGGGGGTAGAGCCGGATCACCTTACCGCCGTCCTTGCCTGTCTGGAGGAGGCGGGCTGTCGGATTCGGACCGGCCCTGGGCTTTTGGTTTTGGAACGCTCCGGTGGCCCTGTGAGAGGAATTTCACCGGTGCGTACCGCTCCTTACCCAGGCTTCCCAACCGACTCCCAGGCCCTTCTGATGGCTACGCTGGCCGGAGGAAAGGGCACCACCATATTTGTAGAGAATATGTTCGACAGCCGCTATCACCATGTGGATGAATTGCGCCGCATGGGGGCGGATATCCATGTGGCTGACCGGGTTGCAGTGGTGTCCGGCGTGGGCAGGCTCCGTGGAGCCGCGGTACGGAGCACAGACCTGCGAGGTGGGGCCGCTTTGGTGGTGGCCGGCCTGGCCGCAGAAGGGATTACAACGGTTTCCGAGCTCAAGCACATCCATCGGGGCTACGACGGGCTGGACCGCTGCCTGAATGCGCTGGGCGCAAGGATCCGGGAATGTTCTTAATCTGATTGTTCTGAGCGGGCGGTATGCCCGCCAGGCTTCATACACAGGAGAATGCCATGGCACCAGTGAGAAATAACCGCAGACGCAGACGGGGCAGGGGGCGCTTTGGCCCTCTGTTCAAGCTGCTGTGCGCTTTGACGGTGGTGGTGGCCCTGACCATGGGGGCCACCGTGTTCTTCCAGGTGGAGACGGTGGTTGTTTCAGGCAACAGCCGGTACACACAGGAGGAGGTAATTCAGGCCACCGGAATTCAGATCGGCGATAACCTGTTTCGCATGAACAAATATCAGATTGCCAAGCAGGTGCTTCAAGCGCTCCCCTATGTGGAAGAGGTGATGATCCGGCGTAGTCTGCCCAGCACCATCCTCATCACAGTTTCCGAATGGGATAGTGTGGCCAGGGTTGAGACGCCGCAGTCAACCCGGACAGATTCTGCTGAGAATTCCGCCGCCGCCGACTCCTCCGGAAGCAGTTCTGCCCAAGGAGACGGCACAGAGGATCAGACACAAGCCGCTCAGGAGGCGTGGCTGATCAGCGTGGGCGGCAAGCTGTTGGAGCCAGCGCCTGCCGACAGCACCGTCCTGTCGGTGACCGGAATCACGCCGCTGATGCCAAAAGCGGGCACGATGCTCACCCTGCCCCAGGAAGAGCAGGGCAAGCTGAATGCCTTGCTGGCGCTGCTGGATAATTTGAACAAGTTGGATATGCTTGGTCAGGTGTCCTCCATCCAGTTGGGCTCCACCCAGATTTTGATGCGCTGCTCGGACCGTTTTGATGTAAAAATGGCATTGAACGCCGATTTCAACTATAAGCTGCGCGCTCTGGCGGCAGCGGTGGAGGAGACGGAGAAAAAGCTGGGGGACGAGACCACCGGGACCTTTGATTTGACCCGGGAGGACTTTACCGCGGTGTATTCTCCCGATTAAGGGGGAATCTTGGAAAGTTTAGGAATCTCAACGTTTTTCTCTTGACCTGTTGGGAAAAGAGCGATACAATGTAACAAAATATAGCCTTTGCAGCGGGGTTACTCCTACAACAGCTTGTTTTTTCGGGGGACTTCGACTTTTACATAGGAGGAACAACAATGGCCTTCGGATTGGATATGGGTCCAGATAACGTGGTAAATATCAAGGTGATTGGTGTGGGTGGCGGTGGAAATAACGTCGTCAATCGCATGGTAAAAACGGGGACCAAGGGCGTTGATTTCATCGCTGTCAATACGGATAAACAGGCACTGGCAGTCTCCAGTGCCACCTTTAAGATTCAAATTGGAGAAAAGCTGACCAACGGGCAGGGTGCGGGTTCAGACCCTGAGGTGGGCCGCAAATCTGCCGAGGAGAATCGTACCCAGATCTCCAAAGCACTGGAGGATGCGGACATGGTGTTCATTACCGCTGGTATGGGCGGCGGCACCGGGACTGGCGCTGCCCCCATTGTGGCGGACATTGCCAAGGAGATTGGCGTGCTTACCGTGGGTGTGGTGACCAAGCCCTTCCGCTTTGAGGGCATGCGCCGTATGAAGCAGGCCGAGAGCGGAATTTCTGAATTGCGCAACAAGGTAGACTCCTTGGTTATTATTCCGAACGAGCGGCTGAAGTTGGCCACCGATCAGAAAATTACTATGGTCAATGCGTTTGAAATTGCCGACGATGTGCTGCAGCAGGCCGTTCAATCCATTTCCGATCTGATCAAAAACACCGGGTTTATCAACCTGGATTTTGCCGATGTGTCTGCTGTCATGAAGGACGCTGGCCGGGCCCACATGGGTGTGGGCCGGGCGGCTGGGAAGAACAAGGCCGAGGAGGCTGCCCGCATGGCCATTTCCAGTCCCCTGCTGGAGACCTCGATCAATGGTGCCCGCGGCGTGCTGATCAACGTTACCGGTTCCATGGACATTGGTCTGGAAGAGGTGGAGACGGCTGCCAACCTGGTTCAGGAGGCCGCCCACCCTGACGCCAACATCATCTTCGGCGCTGCCTTCGACGAAGGTCTGGAGGACGAAATCCGGGTTACCGTGATTGCCACTGGCTTTGAAGAGAATGCCGCTTATGCACCGTCTGCCGTCAAGGAGGAGCCAAAAGCCGCGCCAGCCCAACGCCTTCCAGCCGGCGCGGCAGAGACTGCCCAGCCCGAAGCGTCCAAATTGGAACCGAAGACGCCGCAGGTCACTGACGACGACTGGGACATTCTGGAGCGTATTTTCAGTAAGAAGCACTGATAGAAATGAAAAGAGGCCCGCGCCATGATGGCGCGGGCCTTTGACTTGCAAAAGAAAAGGATCTTAGGAGCAGAGACGGTTTTCTCCCATCGCGCGGGCTTTATTGAGGGTCAAGGTCGATTCGAAATAGTGTTCCGGGACGTTCAAACAAGCCGTTGTCACTGCGTGCGGAGTAATGCCCCACCTCTGACCCCAGCCTGGCATAGAGAGAAAAGACCATCGGATGGCTGGATTTGATATAGACGGTACGGCCTCCCTGGGCCCTGCAGTAGGGAAGAATGACCTCCCGCAGCCATCGGCTGCCCACGCCACGCGCTCCCGGAGCCACATGAAAGTAGTTGAACACGAAGAGCCCTTCTCGGGGTTCGGGGGGGAACAGATGATCGGGAAAGAAAAGTGGACAGACGATTTGGCCGCCGGTCATCAGGCCCACCCCCACTACACACCCATTCCGGCGGAGGAAGTGAAACTTCATGCGCAGACGGTCTTCCCGGCGAACTGCCTCCACCATTTGGCAGCAGTGATAGACTTCGTCGTAATCGTCCCACTCATGCTCAGCCTTGACAAGCAGATTTTGGATGATGGGGGACAGCATGGCGGCTTCAAATGTGTCTGAAACCAAAAATTCCAGAGTGCCCTCCTGACGCAGCAACTGCTCCATGTTGCATCCCCCCTGACGATATCTCTATTCTAATATCTGACGCATTATTTGTCTATATAAAAACGCTCAGAAATCACCTGAGTTACAAAAACATGACCAAAACTGAGGTCATAATGCCGCAGAGACAAAGAGAAATAGAACTCATCGCCCCTTGGAGCGGCCCAATTTCCATAGCTTTGGAGGTGCCCAAGGCGTGGCTACAGGCACCGATGGCGACCCCTTCGGCCACAGGGTTGGTGATGCGGAAGAACTTGGCAAAGAGAGGCGCAAAGATGGCTCCCTCAACCCCTGCCACCAAAACAGCAGCAACTGTGATCCCCTGGATGCCGCCTCTGTTTTCCGAGATGGCCACTGCAATAGCGGTCGTGACACTTTTTGGCAGCAGGGCGGCGGTGAATGAAGCGTCCAGGGCCAGCAGTCGGCACAGGAGGAGCACCGAGACTACGCTGGTCAGCGTACCGGCCAGGCATCCCACAACGACCGGGAAAAAATATTGACCAAGCAGTTTGCGCTGGTTGTAGATGTTCAGGGCCAGCACAGCGGTGACCGGGCCCAGCATCATGGTCATCAGTTCCCCCCCTTCGGCGTAAGCGGCATAAGGGATGCGGAATACCAGCAAAACGGCAAGAATCAGGGCAGTGGCAATGAGCAGGGGGTTGCACAAAATCATGCCGGTCGTCTTTTGTACCCAGAGGCCTGCGCACCAAGCAATACAGGTTAGGAACAGCCCGAAGAAGGGGGAGAACAGGACGGTCTCAATCACAGGCGGCTCCCTTTCCCCGCCGGGTGGCCATCATCAGTTGAATGACCCAGGCGGTGACAAAATAGACCAGAGGGGTGGTAAAGACGCAGACGATCAAAAAGGGAACAAGGGCGGAGAGAAGCGTATCCACATGTTCAATAAGTCCAACACAGGGGGCAATGAAAAAGAATGCCATGTTCCCTACAAAAAAATGGCAGACCCGGTCGATATGCCGCTGCTTGATCAAGCCGCTCATCAAAAGTGCCAGAAGAAGGAGCATACTGATGACGCTGGCCGGGAAGGAGAAGGGAAGAAACGCCACAATCCCTTCAGAGACCAGACAAATGCCGAAGACAATGGCGAGTTCTGCCATAATACTCAAAGAAATCACCTCAAATGGAACCGAATTCAATATAGTCGAAAAAAAGTTGGGGAAGAGAAGAGAAAAATCGGCAGACAAACCGCCGCAGGCGGACCTGCGGCGGTTTGAAAAACAGTCTTCGGTCAATCCCAGATGGCGGTGGCGAAATAGTCCTCCGGCGTCTCGGCCCGGCGGATGAGGCGGGTGCTGCCGTCCTCCTGAAGCAGCACTTCGGCCGAACGCAGCCGGCCGTTGTACTGGTAGCCCATGGCGTGACCGTGGGCGCCGGTATCATGAAGGACCAGCAGGTCCCCGATCTCAATGCCCGGCAGCATCCGATCCACGGCGAACTTATCGCAGTTTTCACACAGAGACCCAACCACGTCGTATTTGTGGTCACAGGGCTGTGTTTCCCTGCCCATGACGGTAATGTGGTGGTAGGCGCCATAAATGGCGGGACGCATCAGATTGGCGGCGCAGGCATCTACCCCGATATATTCCTTATAAGTGTGCTTTTCATGGATGACCCG
>JAYFPV010000090.1:0-7296 GCA_034927465.1 Lawsonibacter sp. | reverse complement strand
GAGCGGCATTTGCCGCCCCGCAGAAAGCGCGTCAATTCACAGTATGAGCAAGGCAGGATATAAAAATTCCTGGTTAGGACTGAACGGTGATAGAAACCGCTATCTCTGTTTCAGATATTTAGCGAAGGCCAGAATACCCACAATGTAAAATGCAATCTCCAGCAATTTGACACCATAGCTGATTGTGGCCCAAAGCCCCATGATAAAGAATCCCGTGTCCATTTTAAATCGCCTCCCATTTTTCTTCCATTCTATCGCGCAGGAGAGCGGGCTGTCAATGAAAAGCGGAGGAACGGTGTAACCGTTCCTCCGCTGAAATCCGTGCGAAATTTACTTAACGAGCTCGCCGGCCTCTTTCTTGGCTTTGATGTCCTTCAGCGCGTCCTTATAGCTCAGGTTGACGCGGCCCTTTTCGTCGATCTCGGTGACCTTGACCCAGATCATGTCGCCGATGTTGACCACGTCCTCCACCTTTTCTACCCGGTGGTCGGCCAGCTTGGAGATGTGAACCATGCCGTCCTTGCCGGGAGCCAGTTCCACGAAGGCGCCGAACTGGAGGACGCGCACCACCTTGCCGTAGTACAAGCCGCCCACCTCGGGGACGAAGATAATGGTCTCAATCATCTTCTTGGCAGCGTCGCAGGCCTCGGCGTTGGGAGAGGCGATGTGAACGGTGCCGTCATCCTCAATGTCGATCTGGGCGCCGGATTCAGCGGTGATCTTCTGAATGACCGAGCCACCCTTGCCGATGACCTCGCGGATGCGGTCGGGGCTAATCTTGATGGTAATCATCTTGGGGGCAAACTTGCTCACCTCGGGCCGGGGGGAGGAGATGCAGGGCAGCATGACCTCGTCCAGGATGGCAAACCGGGCGTCACGGGTGGTGTCCAGGGCCTCCTTGATAATCGCGTGGGTTAGGCCGTCGTTCTTCAGGTCCATCTGAATGGCGGTAATGCCGGACTTGGTGCCCGCCACCTTAAAGTCCATCTCGCCATGGAAGTCCTCCACACCCTGGATGTCAATGAAGGTGGTAAAGCCGCCGTTGTCATCCTGGATCAGGCCGCAGGAGATGCCGGCCACGGGAGCCTTGATGGGTACGCCGGCGTCCATCAGCGCCAGGGTGGAGCCGCAGATGGAGCCTTGAGAGGTGGAGCCGTTGGAGGACAGCACCTCGCTGACTACGCGGATGGCATAGGGGAATTCGTCCACAGAGGGCAGCACCGGTTCCAGCGCCCTCTCGGCCAGGGCACCATGGCCGTACTCCCGGCGATTGGTGGACCGGGGAGCCTTAGCCTCACCCACGGAGTAGGGGGGGAAGTTATAGTGGTGCATATACCGCTTCTCGGTCTCTTCCCAGATGGTGTCCAGTTTCTGGGCGGAAGAAAGGGTGTTCAGTGTGGCCACGGACAGCACCAGAGTCTGGCCGCGGGTGAACAGACCGGAGCCGTGGACTCGTGGGAGGACGCCTACCTCGGCGGCCAGAGGACGAATCTCGTTCTTGGCGCGGCCGTCCACCCGGTGGCCTTCCAGCAGCCAGGCCTTAACGATCTTTTTCTGGAACTTGTAGGTGAATTCCTCCAGATACTGGTCCATGTCCGGATATTTCTCCAGATAGGCCTCGTGCCAGTGGTCAATCATGGCGTTCCAGCGGGTTTCGCGCACATTTTTGTCGTCGGTATCCATGGCGGCCTTGGCCTCGTCTATGAATTGGTCGACGATCTTGTCAAACAGCTCCTGGTTGAACTGAGCGTGGTCATACTCCATCTAGGGCTTGCCGATTTCGGCCACGATCTGGTTGATGAAGGCAATTTGCTTCTTGATCTCCTCGTGGGCCTTGACAATACCGGCATACATAATCTCGTCTGGGATCTCGTCGGCGCCGGCTTCGATCATGACCACCTTCTCCTGGGTGGCGGCCACGGTTACGTCCATACGGGAGGTCTTGCGCTGCTCCTGAGTGGGATTGAAGACAATCTGACCGTCCACATACCCGACCTCCAGGCAACCAATGGGGCCTGCGAAGGGAATCTGGGAGTAGCTGACACAGGCGGAGGCACCGATCATGGCGGCCACCTCGGGGGAGCAGTCGTAATCCACGCTCATCACGGTGCAGGTGATGCACACGTCGTTGCGGAAGCCGTAGGGGAACAGGGGGCGCATGGGCCGATCGATCAGACGGCTGGCCAGCACGGCGGGCAGAGAGGGACGGCCCTCGCGGCGCATGAAGGAGCCGGGAATACGGCCCACTGCGTACAGCTTTTCTTCAAAGTCCACAGACAGGGGGAAAAAGTCCACGCCGTCGCGGGGACGGGGAGCGACGGTAACGGCCACCATCACGGCAGTTTCGCCGTAGGTGACCATGGCAGAGGCGTCGGCCAGCTCGGCCATCTTGCCTACCTCGATGGTCAGAGGACGGCCGCACAGGTCCATTGTCCACTTCTTGTTGCTTGAAAATTGCTTGTGTTTAATAATGGTTGACATGTTGACACTCCTTTTTGTAATGTCACGCGCCGCTTGGATTCTTGTATTGCCAGATGCTGTCCTGAGTGGACGCTTGTCCGGTCTGTGCACAGCACAGGCAGAGAGAGATTGGCAACGGCGGCGGCGCTCTGGTTTGAGTTCCGGAGTCCAACAGCTTTTTAGCACTTGAATACGGGGCGGAACAAACGGCCCGTCCCATATTCAACTGCTAAAAAAGCAGAGAGGACGTCAGGAAACGGTTTGATTTTATATGCGAACATAGGGCAGCGCGATTCGCACACTGCCCTATGACACACACTCGTTTGGCTGTGGATGGACACGCAGCCGGGTTGTTGAGCCGCAAGTCCGGGTGGTCACGCTTTTCTGCGCTCCCATCTTAGCCCGCTGCTCGCGACGGCTCGGGCGCTGCTGTCACGCCTCGCCTGCTCGCGACGCTCGCCTTCTCTCCACTCGAAGCACAAACAGATCCGCTGCGCGGCTCTTGATTTGCATTCCTCGCTCCGGTCCAGGCTTGCTGCTTGCGACGGCTCGGGCGCTGCTTGATTACTTGCGGATGCCCAGCTTGGCGATGATAGCGCGGTAACGCTCGATGTGCGTGGCCATCAGGTAGTCCAGCAGCTTGCGGCGCTTACCGATCCTTTTGTACAGGCCGCGGCGGCTGTGATTATCCTGGATGTGGACCTTCAGATGCTCCGTCAGCTCGTTGATGCGGGCGGTGAGAATGGCGATCTGAACCTCCGGAGAACCGGTGTCG
Source organism: Lawsonibacter sp. (assembly GCA_034927465.1). Classification (GTDB taxonomy): domain Bacteria; phylum Bacillota; class Clostridia; order Oscillospirales; family Oscillospiraceae; genus Lawsonibacter. Next base: position 4,061 of record JAYFPV010000090.1, on the reverse strand, counting down.
GTTTCATGGGTGCGGTTGGCCTCAATGACGGCCGTTTTTTCGTCCTTGCGAATCATGGAAAATTCCACCTTTCTATGGCTGCGCGTCACCGGTTCGACAGCAAGGTCCCAGAGGAGTCTTCCAAAGGAACAGGAGCCGACGGTGAAGGCACTTTTTGTTTGCCCAAAGGCCGCGTAACGGGCGGGTGAATCCCCGGACTCTTGCCCGGGCCATATCCCAAAACGAAGTGAGAGGGCATATCGACGCATTTTCATGCTGGGTAACTATATCATAATTTTTCCCGCATGTAAAGAAAAAACTCCTGTTCCCACAGAAAATTTTTACCTATTTCGGCGGGATACAGGGGGTAACGGGCGAAAAATGGATCTTTTGCGGTCGCGGTTTGTCAAAAAAGCCTCGCAGCGTTCGCGCCGCAAGCGTTGATGACTCCAACCAGTGCCTTTGACACGGGTTCGATCGACTCAGACCGCCCGGCCTCGGCCGGGCGGTCTGAGCGTATGCGCAAATGCTCAAAAGGCAAAAGATCAAGAACCATCTCAGTAATGGACGGGCAGCCCTTGGAGTGAAGAATTACTCCACCTCCACGGCGGGGACCACTGCGGCGCACCGGGGGCACAAGGTGGAGTGCTTGGAGTTGGCGCCTACCAGCGGATGGTGCTTCCAGCACCGCTCGCATTTTTCGCCCTTGGCCTCGGATACCAAAACCCGAACTCCGGACAAAGCGGTCTCGGCGGCGCTTTCATACTGCGTGGCATCCTCAATTACATCCACGTCGGAGACGATGAACAAATCGGCCCACTGATTCTGGAACCGGGTCAGCTGCTGCAAATTGCTTTCGGTCAGGGGTTTGTCCAGACACAGGGTGACGTGGGCCTCCAATGCCTTGCCGATCCGCTTCTCGTTCCGGGCCGCTTCCAGAGCTGCGTTCACTCCGTCCCGCAGCTGGATCAGGACGGACCACTGAAGCATATCAGCATCCGACAGGGCGTAGTCTGTAAAGGGCTGATTCATTTCATTCAGGACCACGTTGCGGGGATCGTCACCCTGCCGATGGGGCATGGCCTGCCAGATTTCATCGCAGGTGAAGACCAGGATGGGAGCAAACAGCTTGGTCATGGTATCCAGAATCAGGTACAGGGCGGTTTGCGCGGAGCGGCGGAGGACTCCATCCTTCGCCTCGCAATACAGCCGGTCCTTGATGATATCCAGATAGAAGGAGGACAGCTCTACCACGCAGAAGTCGTTGATGCTATGGGATACCGCGTGGAACTCGTAGTTGTCATAGGCGGCAAAGCACTTCCCGATCAGCTCGTTGAGCTTTGACATGGCCCAGCGGTCCAAGGGGGCCATCGCCTCGGGGAGTACCAGCTGGTTGGGGTCAAAGCCGTCCAAATTGCCCAGGCAGTACCGGGCGGTGTTCCGGAACTTCAGGTAGTTCTGGGAGAGCTGTTTGAATATTCTATCCGAACCGCTCACATCGGAGTGGTAGTCCGCTGAACCCGCCCACAGGCGCAGCAAATCGGCGCCGTACTGGTTGAAGATCTCGGCGGGGTCCATGCCGTTTCCAGCGGATTTATGCATGGCCTTTCCCTGCTCATCCACAGTCCAGCCATGAGTGATGCATTCCTTGAATGGAGCGCCCTTGCCAAGCGCGCCCACGGCGGTGAGCAGGCTGGACTGGAACCAGCCGCGGTACTGGTCCAGACCCTCCATATAGACCGTGGCGGGCCAGAAGCCCTGGTCCTTCAGCATGGAGGCGTAGTGGGTGGAGCCGGAGTCGAACCAGCCGTCCAGGGTGTCCTCCTCCTTGGTAAAACTGCCGCTCTGCCCGCAGTGGGGGCAGGAGAAGCCTTCGGGCAGGATGGCGTCGGCCTCCATCTCGTACCAGGCGTTGGAGCCCTTTTCTCCGAACAGGCGGCTGACTGCGGCAATGGTGTCGTCATTGCAGAAAGGCTTGCCGCAGTGGGCGCAGTAGAACACGGGAATGGGAAGACCCCAGCGGCGCTGGCGGCTGATGCACCAGTCGGAGCGCTCCCGAATCATAGAGATCAGTCGGTCTTTGCCCCAGGCGGGAACCCAGCGCACGTCGTCACAGGCGGCCACGGCGGCTTCCTTGAAGGCGTCCACCGAGCAGAACCACTGGGGCGTGGCCCGGAAGATGATGGGGCTTTTGCACCGCCAGCAGTGGGGGTAGGAGTGGACAATCTTCTCGCTGGCGAAAAGAGCCCCACTTTCCTTCATGTCGGCCAGAATCACGGGATTGGATTCCTCAGTTTTCATTCCAGCGTACTTGCCGGCGTAATCGGTGTGCCGGCCCCGGTCGTCCACAGGGACGACCATGTCGATGTGGTAGCGCTTGCAGGTCTCGTAGTCATCGGCGCCGAAGCCGGGGGCGGTGTGGACGCAGCCGGTGCCGCTGTCCATGGTAACGTACTCGGCAGTACACAGCATGGATTCCTTGTCCAGGAAGGGGTGCTGAGCCTTCATATACTCAAAGTCCTGGCCCTGGAACCGGCTGATGATTTCATAGTGCTCGATGCCGCCCACCTGCATGACCTTGGCACACAGGGCATCGGCCAGGATATACTGTTCCCCGTTGTCCGCCTTCACCAGCACATAGTTTTCCCGAGGATGAACGGCAATGGCTAGGTTGCCGGGCAGAGTCCAGATGGTGGTGGTCCAGATGATGAAATAGGTCTTAGACAGATCGCCATATTGGCTGAGCTTGCCCAGGTCATCCTTCACCCGGAACTTGACGTAGACAGTGGTGCAGGGGTCATCCTGATACTCAATCTCGGCCTCGGCCAGAGCCGTCTCATCCTTGGGGCACCAGTACACGGGCTTCAGGCCCTTGTAGATATAGCCCTTTTTGTACATGGCGCCAAAGACCTTGACCTCTTCCGCTTCGAACTCGGGAGCCATGGTCTTGTAGGGATGTTCCCAATCGCCCAGAACGCCCATGCGTTTGAAGCCGTCCATCTGCACGTCGATATAGTGTTGGGCAAACTCATGGCAGGCGGTGCGGAACTCTGGAACGGACATAGCCTTGCGGTTGAGCTTATTCTGTTTAATGATAGCCGATTCGATGGGCATGCCGTGGTTGTCCCAGCCGGGGATATAGGGGGTGTAGTAGCCTCGCATGGCGGCGGCGCGGGTGATGAAGTCCTTGATGGACTTGTTCAGCGCGTGGCCCATGTGCAGGTTGCCGTTGCTGAAGGGAGGGCCATCGTGGAGGGAGAACAGGGGCTTGCCCTCGTTCTTCTTCAGCAGTTCGTGGTACAGGTCCAGATCATTCCAGCGCTGGAGCATTCCGGGCTCACGGCCCGGCAGACCCGCCCGCATGGGGAATTCGGTTTTCGGGAGATTAATGGTCTTGTTGTAGTCCATGTCTCGTATTCCTCCTGAATAAGTGATGGTTTATTCTTTGATTTGATAAGGAAACACGACAATGCCGCAGCCACGGCAGAGCATCGTGTTGGGATAATCATGAAAAGGAAAGGAAAGCGTTTCGGTAGAGGTGTCACCCAAGGGCCTCAGCATGACCATGTCCTTTGGGGTGCGGAAGACCGGAAGGTTCTTTTGCTGCGTCCAATAGGGATATTTATCTGCATACATAGTGCCGGACGCCATCTCTTTTCCGCAGTTGGGGCAATTCATCGGGCAGGCTCCTTTCCAAAAACAAAAAACGCCTTTGTCTCTCCATAAGAGACAAAGGCGTAAACCTCTGCGGTACCACTCTTCTTGCCGCCCGAACATGGGACAGCCACTCAAGAAATGCCCGGTAACGGGGGCGTCCGGAAAAGCTTACGGCCCTGACGGGGTTCAGCCTTCTGCTCCGAGGTGATATTCAACCTTCTCCCCCGACCGCCTTGCACCAAACCGGCGGCTCTCTGAGCGGGGCAAATAGGAAGGGCTACTGGTCCTCATCCGCGCATGTGACATGATTGTCTTAACATCTTATCTGCTTCTTAGAGGAATGTCAAGAAAAAAGTCACCGCATTCCGGCCTATTTCACCCAATCTTCAAGGAATTTTAATTCCTTTTTCCGGGGAAATGTGTTA
>JAYFPV010000463.1:0-2507 GCA_034927465.1 Lawsonibacter sp. | reverse complement strand
TATCGGCTTCAGCCAAATGCGGTAGAAGCTTGCCGGATAAACAGAGGCTGTTATAAAGTATGGGTCTGTGGTCCTTTAAGAACGTCCGACGCAGAGAACCGTATTTGCCAATAGAGTATTGTTTTTTATCTCCAACGATTAAATCCGGAATAAGATAATCTCCCTCTTGATAATATGTAAGTTCCATGATCAATTTGTCCTTTCTGCTTTAATTGTGGTATGGATTTACCTCTGATTTTTGACCAGAATTTTGACCGGAACCACAAAAGTACAAGCTGTCACGAGCCACTACACAATAGACAAAGGCCATCATAATGTTCTTGAAAATGGTCTATTTCGTCCATTTATACGCAGTTTTTCTATTATATTTGGAAACTTTGTCCATGGCATTCAAGAGGTCAGCGGTTCGATCCCGCTTATCTCCACCACTGAAAAAGTTCGGAAAATCAAGGGTTATCCCTCATAGGGATAGTAATTGAACCGAGGGGTAATCGGTGCGGTACAAAAAGCAGATGTTTAAACGAACATCTGCTTTTTGTTTGTACAAGGGCTTCACTATTTTAAGAAAGTGCCTAAATGGCATCCAAGAGGTCTCTGGCTTGTTCCCTGTATTCTCCACCAACAGTAGAAACTCGTTTCCGCAAGGAAGCGAGTTTCTTGTTTATGCGGCAATATCAAGTCCTTTACTGAATTGTTCAATGTCAATTTAAAGTCTATGTGTAGCTTGTAGTCACGATAAACTTCTATTCTGCTTATTAGGCAGTTTACGATCATTTTCTTAGCCTCAAAACCGGCAGTGTCGTACATCTCCGACCAGGTTATAATTTCATCATACTGCATAATTAAACCATAATTAATGCGTGCAATTGTTGCCGTAGTTTCTTTTTGAAAAGGCAAATAAAAACAGCGACCATAAGCGAGAATCCAATTGCCCACAATGGGATTGGCAGGGCAAACATCGCCGCTCCCCTATCTTGTGGAGGAAATAGATACTGTGAAAGCATTGCCGATATAATACCTACTGGAGTTCCTAAAAGAATGTCATTCAAGCGGCAATTCTCCATTTTTTGAATGAACAGAAGACACATTATTGCAATTACAGACAAGTAGGCTATTTCTCGCGGTAAAGATGTCATATTTGATTTTTCCTCCGTATCCACGGATACTGGGGTCAGTCCCAGATTAATCAGGCGCTCGGAAACACTCTGTACGGAGCCAATGCAATCGAGCTGGACCTGCATTGAATACTCTACGGGCAAACCAGCGGAAAGCAACAGCTTCTGCGCCTGCTCCATACTGATAAAGCCGTCTGGTAACGATGTGCCATTGCTCTGAAAAACGCCGCAGACTCGGGCCACGCGGGTCACCGTTCTGTCTTCCGCGCTGACCTCCAACTTATATTCGCATTTGAGCCAATCAGGAACCTTGAGACCACTCTGCTCCGCAGTCTCTGAGAGGTCTTTGATAACCGCCTGGCTCAGCATGATTTTGGGCATTGAGCCGTCATTCATATAAGCGCTTCCATCAAAGGGTGTCACGGGAACATGCTCACATGACATACCGTATAGCGTAACAGATTGTTCTGTTGCTCCATGTTTCAACGTAGCGGTGACGGGAAGAACAAGAAAGGCATCTTCCACAGAATCCAAGGATAGGACCTCATCTACGGTCTGCCTTTGGATTTTATTTTTATCACCAGCTTCAACCATTAGAAAAAACGGTCTTGTCGCTTCGGCGTGAATATATGACAGTGCAGCCCCCATTTGACAAAGGCAGAAAATGAATCCTGCAAGGAACAGGGTTAACAGGCGATTACTTTTCTTCATAGGTCTTTATCCTGCGTTTTCTGCGCCACAGAAGATAACCGCCGCTTACCGAGACCAAGATCATCACAATTAAAACAGAAACCCACCATTGACCGACAGTATCAGTTTCTTCCGTCTCCTCCGGTACTTCAGCAGCTTTAATGGTCGTTTGTATCGTATAGGTTCCGGAATACTCCGTGCCATCGTCATCCTCGTAGGTGAGCGTGATCGTGCCTTCGGTAAAGCCGTATTTATCTGTTCCAGTATAGCCCTCGCTCATATCCAGGCTTCCAATGAATATGTTGATTTCCTTGCTGCTTTCAGATTCTGTTTCAAGGCTCCCAAAGTATGCGCTGCCATCGGGGAACAGTCCGAAACCGGTTAGCTCACATTGCACATTATGTACGGAACTCCGTCCCATATTGATGACCTTGAATTCCAAGGGAATCGTGTCCCCGGCATATACATCCTTATCAATCTGCGGCGTCTCCAGTACAACGTTGAAATGCTGACCGATGTCTATTGCCACCTTTTCGGAGGAAGTAAGTGGGGTTGCTTTCATATCGTCATAGGAAATGTCGAGGTCCAGAAAATAGCGTCCAGGCTTAACATTCAATGTTGAACGCATTATTAAGTCTATCGACAGTGTTTTTCCGGCGTCCAGATTGGAAAAATAAAATGTGGTAGAATCATTTTCCAGAA
>JAYFPV010000253.1:0-3431 GCA_034927465.1 Lawsonibacter sp. | reverse complement strand
AGCGGAGCAGATGGCTCCGGTCGGCGTGGGAGCTCACTCCCTTAACATTGACGATGCGGGCCCGAACGGCAATTTCTTCCCCGAAGAGCTTGACCGTTTCCACACCCTCCAACAGGCGGCGGCCCAAAGTTCCCTCGCCCTGATAGCCGACAAAGACAATGGCGCATTCCGGGCGCCACAGATTGTGTTTCAGATGGTGGCGGATACGACCGGCGTCGCACATGCCGGAGGCGGAAATGATAATTTTCGGGGTCTTGTCCATATTCAGCGCCTTCGACTCGTCTGTGGACTGGGTGAGGGTGAGACCGGGGAAGGTGAACAGATCTTCTCCCCCCTGGAGAATGGCGATGGCCTCTTCATCCAGATAGCCGTGAAGGTTGCCGGCGTAAATCTTCGTGGCCTCGGTAGCCAGCGGGCTGTCCACACAGACGGCAAAGTTGGGAGCGCTTTTTACCAGCCGCTGATCCTTAATTTCCCGCAGGAAGTACAGCAACTCCTGTGTGCGGCCCACGGCAAAGGACGGAATGACAATGTTTCCGCCCTTTGAAAAAACGTCGTCAATGAGAGCGGCCAGAGCATCCGTGTAACTTTCAGGCGGTTCGTGATCCCGGTCTCCATAGGTAGATTCCATGACCACATAGTCAGCCTGATCCACAAGCTGCGGGTCGCGAATGATGGGTTGATCCACATTGCCCAAGTCGCCGGAGAACACCAGCTTTTTGGTTACACCGGCTTCCGTTGCCCAAATTTCCACCGAGGCGGAGCCCAACAGGTGGCCTGCGTCAACAAATCGGACCTTTACCCCTTCGCACAAATCAAACATCTGCCCGTACTCGTAGGTGACAAGCTGCTGGAGAGCGGCCTCGGCGTCGGCCAGGGTATAAAGAGGCTGAAGTTCCTCACGGCCGGCACGCTTTCCCTTTTGGTTTTGCCACTGGGCGTCGCTTTCCTGAATGTGGGCGGAGTCCCGGAGCATGATGGACAGCAGTTGGGCGGTGAGCCGGGTGGTAAAAATTTGGCCGGTATAGCCCTCCTTAACCAGCAGAGGGATACGGCCCGAGTGGTCAATATGGGCATGTGTGACGATACAACAGTCAATATAGTTTGGGGTAAAGCTGAGCGCATTTTCATCGTGCTCATCTCTGCCCTGCTGAAGACCGCAGTCGATCAGGACCTTCTTACCGCCTATCTCCAAACAGTAACAGCTGCCGGTAACCGCGTGGGCCGCACCAAAAAAAGTGAGTTTCATCCGATCATTGCCTCCCTTAGTTTCTGAAAAGTTGTCTCTATTGTACACGATGTAGGGAGAGAATTCCACAACAAATTGTAAAAATTGTGTAAAACAACCTACAACAGGCCGAAATGGGTCAAAGCGGAGACAATGCCATCCTCGTCCACGGTGCCGGTAGACCAGTTGGCTGCGACCTTTACTTCCTTACTGGCAGTCCCCATGGCGATTCCAATGCCGGCATGAACCAGCATGGATAGATCGTTCTCTCCATCCCCAAAGGCCATGGATTCCTCCAGCGGAATCTGAACGTGCTCCAGGATGGCGTCCATTCCCTTGTCCTTCCCTCCGGTAGACGGAATCACATCCAAAAAATTTGGGTGCCACCGGGTTGTTTTCAGGTTTGGCGCCTTTGTCAGCAGCAGAGACTCGTTTTCCTTGGTTAAAAAAGCAATGGCCTGATAGAGTTCACCGTCCAGGGCCCGGCGGGGCGGCTGAACCGGGGGAATGGGAAGGTTTAAATCCTTTATAAATTTCTGAACATGCCGGTCAACGTAGTTGATATAGATGTCCTGCCCCTCCAGATAGATGCAGGGGAATGCGTCGGTCTGGGTAGCTTCTACCAGTTCGGCAACGGCCTGACGATCCATAGGGCTGCGGTGGATGACCTGGTCGCCGCAGAAGCAGTACTGGCCGCTGAGAGTGACCCAGCCGTCGAAGGGGAAGACAGACCGAACATAGGAAAGCATCTTGGGATGTCGGCCGGTGGAAACAAACAGCTTGATGCCCTGCGCCCGCAGCCGGTGCAGGGCATCCAAAACGGCGGGAGAGATCCGATGGGTTCGAAAGCTGACCAATGTGCCGTCGATGTCAAGGAAGATTGCCTTTGTCATAATAACCTCCACGGTAACCGTACTTTTTTCATTGTACAATAACCTGTCCGCGATTTCCATGTGCGAATTGGACAATCCTTTCCCACACGGTGAGAAAAAAGCATAAAAGGCGCTGCCTTCACCATAGGATGGAAAAAACGGAAGGAGGAGAATCACATGCCGTATGAGGATGACCGGCTCCGTCCGGGGACGGGCCATCAGGTGGTGCTGGAAGATCGGGAGCAGCTGACGATCACTGGCGTGGAGGAGGTAGAAAGCTTTGATGACAGCTCGATTCTTTTGTCCACCGCCCACGGGGGACTGGAAGTGCAGGGAGAGGGTCTGCACATTGAAAAGCTGTCGCTGGACGGGGGCGACCTGAAGGTGGAAGGGCTGATCAATGCCCTGATTTACGAGCCTCGGGGACGGGAGCGGGGCGGCTTGCTCAGCCGCCTGTTGGGAGGCTGACTGTCGATGTGATTCAGCAGGGTCGGGCACTGTGCCAGGCCCTGCTGTTGGGCGTGGTTTGGGGAGTGACGTATGACCTGTTTCGCATCCTCCGGGTTCGAATCAAGCTGCCCCTTTTGGGGGCGATTTTGGACTTGATCTTTTGGCTGGCGGCGACCGGGACCCTATTCCTCTGGTCGCAGGGGGCCTGGGGCGGTCAGATCAGACTGTATGGAGCGGTGTTCTGTCTGCTGGGCGGAAGCGTCTATTTTTGGCTGTTCAGTCGTTTTTTTCTATGGCTTGGCTACCGTTTGGCCGATTTGGTCACCCTCCTTTTGGCAGTTTTGACGATCCCCCTGAGGGTCATTCATCTTTTTTTAAAAAAAATTAAAAAACTTGGGAAAAACACCTTTCTTTCCGGCGGAAAATGGTATAGAATAAGACAGAAAACTGGGGGAGTGGAGCAGGCGGTTTGCCGCCGAGCTGTCCGGGAAAAAGGAGAGAGGGAATATGCGGCTCAAACGCGCCGGTTTTTTGACCAAAATAGTCGTGCTGGCTCTGCTGATTTATATGGCCACCTCTCTGCTGGATCTCCGGGGCCAAATCCAAGCTACCCAGGGGCAGCGAGATGCGCTGGCCCAACAGGTTGCCGACCAGCGGCTGGAAAACCAAAAGCTGGCCGACGCCGTCGAAAACAGCGATGATCCTAATATGCTGGAACAGGTGGCCCGGGACAAAGGCTACGTGAAGCAGGGCGAGATCCTGTATTTCGACGTGGCGAACTAAAGGAAAGCCGTTTGACCGGGCGCAGTGTGTGGGTGCACGGGTCAGAGGGAAATTTACAAGGAGGATTTTTCGGTCGCTTATGGAGTTTGGTGTTGGGT
>JAYFPV010000319.1:0-5281 GCA_034927465.1 Lawsonibacter sp. | reverse complement strand
CCATCCGCGTCTTTGACCACTATGTTCCTGACGTTGATCTATGGAGCTACCTGCCCCTTCAGCTTTACGATTATTTTCGGCCTGCTGTGGAAAAAGGTCAACAAAACAGCTGCGCTGTGGAGTTCTGTTGTTGGCTTGATTGTAGCAGTGTTCTGGGTGATCAGCGGACTGAACAGCAGCCTCTGCTCTGTTGTGTATCCCACAATTTTATCCAGCTATGTCGTGGGCATTGTGTTGACGCTCACCGTGAAAGAAATGGATGGGAGCGTCCGCACTGGTGCTTGATCGGGTAAATCAATCTCGTCATTTTTAATCTCAAAGGGGGTCTTTCTTGATGCCGAATCGTCCTTACTTAAATCGCGAAATCCCTGAAATTGCGATGTATCATCCCCATGTGTCGGGGAAAAACGGCGCGGTGAGTTCCAACAGTCCGTATGCATCCAGTGCGGGTCTTGAAATCCTGAAGCAGGGCGGCAATGCAATTGATGCCGCTGTAGCCGTCTCCCTGATGCTGGGGGTCGTGGAGCCTTATCACTGCGGGATCGGCGGCGGCTGTTTTCATGTGTTTTACCATAAGCAGACGGATTCCTTCTATTGCGCGGATGTCCGGGGCGTGGCGCCGATCAACGCCTACCAAGACATGTTCCTGGACAAAAATGGCGAGGTAGATCTGAATCTGACTGAATTTTCCGGCCGGTCGGTGGCAACGCCCGCCCTGTACCGGGCGATGGACGCGCTGCTGAGCCAGTATGGAACCATGAGCTGGGCCCAAGTCTCGGCGCCTGCCATCCGGGTTTGCCGAGAGGGATTCAAGTGTGGATTTCCCTATGCCCGCATTTCCGATACGCCGGAGGCGGAGCATAACCGCGATGCCTATGAGGGGTTTACCCAGTTGTACTTAACCGGCGGAAAGCCCCGAACATTTGGAGAGATCATTTATAATCCTGATCTGGCCGATACCATGGAGGGAGTTGCCCAACATGGCGTGAACTGGTTCTATACCGGCCCGATTGCGGATGAAGTCGTCGCGCAGGCCAATCGCTACGAGGGGCTTTTGACCAGGGAGGACATGGTCCGTTGCCAGCCCAAAGTGCGTACGCCGGTCAGAGGCACCTATCGGGGGTATGATGTAGTCTCCATGGCACCCCCCTCCTCGGGGGGAACCCATCTGATTCAGATGCTGAACATTCTGGAACACTTTGACTTGGCTTCGATGGGATTCCATTCGGCGGATCACGTGCATCTGCTGGCGGAAGTCATGAAGGAGATGTTTGCAGACCGCAGCGTGGCAATGGGCGATCCGGATTTCGTTCAGGTCCAATTGGAAAAGCTGCTGTCCAAGGAATATGGCAAGGAACTGGCCGACAAAATTGACCTGGGCCGGGCCCAGGAGTTCGGGCCGTCCGAGGGTATTGAGGCCAAAGAATATCGCGGCTGTACCTCTCACTTTTCCGTGATGGATCGCTTTGGAAACGTACTGGTGCAGACGCAGACTGTCCGCAACTGGTGGGGTAGCGGCGTGGTCATTCCGGGACGCGGCTTTGTGATGAACAATGCCATGGCCGACTTCAGCCCAAAGGTGGGCGTGCGCACGACCCAGGGGCTGGCCTATGGAATGGCCAATGCCATACGTCCGGGCAAGACGCCGCTTTCCAGTATGACTCCGTCCATTGTGCTGAAAAACGGAACGCCGTTTTTGGCGGTGGGCTGCGCCGGTGGCCCGCGGATTATTACCAGCACGCTGCAAATGATTATAAACGCCATTGATTTCGGTATGATGATGGACACCGCAGAGTCCAGGCCGATGATGTGCTGTCTGACCAAGGAACAGGGACTGGAGCTGGAAAGCGGGTTCTCTCCGGATACCATTCGGCTGCTGAAACAGCGTGGGCACCTTGTGCTGGAAGCACCTGACCTGGGGGAATTGCTGATTATGCCAAACGGCATTATGCGCATTGGCGATACCTTCTACCCATCGGGAACCAGCCGCACGGATGGGGGAAGCGGAGCCTTGACGGAGTTCGACACGGTTGCAATGGCCGGCATCACCTTTGAACGGTAAGCTCTGAGCGTCAACGCTGTATTTGCCGGACCAGGAGGAAAACAGCCATATACGGGAAAAGGAAAGGAGAACAAAGCAAATGAAGCCGATCATTCGCATAACGGGGAATCACACATGGAACGGGGATTTCGCCGTCTTGGATCATCTGGGCGTCCCGGGGCAGGAATGGGAGGTGCTCGCCTACGATTATGTGGAAGCGGTGGAAAAGTGCGGCGGACTTCCGGTAATCCTTCCTATTTATCACGAAGAAGTAGATTTGGATGGCCTTTTGCAGATGCTGGACGGAATCATCTTTTCCGGCGGCAGAAATACAGATCCCAGTTATTACGGGGAAGACTTTTCTGTTAGCATTACCTCCAACAACCCATACCGGGACAAGTGGGAATATGAGTTGGGAAAAAAAGTGCTGTTCCAGTCCAAAATCCCGACTCTTGGAATCTGCCGGGGAATTCAGATCCTGAATGTTGCCGCCGGAGGTACGCTTTATCAGGATGCTTCCAGATGTGGAGATATGCCACATCTTATGATGGGTGCCCCAAAATTCCATCCGACCCACGAGGTGGAGCTGGCCCCCAATAGCAAAATCAGCAAAATTCTGGGGAAAGAACGCATCAAGACAAACTCCTTCCATACTATGGGAATACACGAGCTGGGGGAGGGGCTGGTTGCCGTCGGCAAGACAAAGGACGGCCTTGTTGAGGTGATGGAGCAGCCGAACGAGGATCGATTCTTGCTTGCTATGCAGTTTCACCCTGAAATGATGGCGCCGGTACACCCGGAATTTTATCAAATCTTTGAATCGTTTCTTACGGAGTGCAAAAATTATCACGAGATGAAGTAGCTGCATCGGACCGGGGTGCTCTGCCTGAGTATTCCGGAAGAACCCTCAGGGCATGGATTGGATTATCGTTTGTCAGTGAAAACCACAGCAGCGTCCCGAGAACCCGGGAGAAACCCGCGGGTTCTCGGGACGTTTTTGGTGGGATGTACTGTTTCGGGTGGACGAAAAAATTTGCGGATGGTTTGACAAGGGGCCGTTCCTTGGGTAAAATAAAGGATAGATGGCAGCTGCCGTCAGACCGTTCGGAAAGGAGAATTGTTTTTTGAAATACAATCAGAAAATGGAGATTGCGGCAAACCGGGAGGTTTGCGAACTGTAATCTCCGCACACCTCCCAAAAGGATTCTATTACTTTTTGGAGGTCATACCCTTGAAAAATTTTAATCAAAATAAAGCAGGTTATCAACCATACGCATGCCTGAATGAATTTGTGTGCAAATCCTGTGGGCGTCTTGTGGTACCAGAAGGGGCTGGGAGCCGGTACCGAAATCACTGTCCCCATTGCCTGGCAAGCCTTCACGTGGATACTATCCCGGGTGACCGCGCGGCTGACTGCGGCGGAAGGATGGAGGCAATCAGCGTGTGGGTACGGAAAGACGGAGAGTGGGCCATCATCCATCGCTGCACCCGCTGCGGACATCTCGGCTCGAACCGGGTGGCAGCAGATGACAATCCGGTGAAGCTGATGTCCATCGCGTGCAGGCCGTTGGCGCAGCCTCCGTTTCCGATTGAGACGGTAGGAAAAACGTTTGACCAGGAGGCTGCCGAATGAAACCCATCGACATGAAGCAGTTTGGACTGGTTGGCCGCGTTGCGGAAGAGGCAGCCGGGTTTCCCGATTTTGTCCCCGGAAGGATTACGGCCCAGGAGCGTGGTCTTTATCGCGCCGTCTGTGCAGGAGGAGAGCTTGCCGCCGAGATGTCCGGCAAGCTCCGCTTTGCCGCGGAAACAGTTGAGGATGTTCCGGCCACAGGCGATTTTGTTTTGTTAGACCGGTCGGACGATGAAACCGGGAATGCCGTCATTCGCCGTATTTTAAATCGAAAAAGCGTTTTTGTGCGCAAGGCGGCCGGTACTGCAAACGTGGGGCAGGTCGTTGCGGCCAACCTTGACACGGTGTTTCTGTGCATGGCGCTCAACAGCGACTTCAATCTCCGCAGGCTGGAGCGGTACCTGTCTCTGGCCTGGGAGAGCCGGGCGACCCCAGTGGTGGTTCTGACAAAGGCCGACTTGTGTGAAGAAGTGCCGCAAAAGCTGGCTGCCGTGCGCTCGGTTGCGCTGGGCGCAGACGTGGTGGTTACCACGTCGCTGCGGGACGACGGATACCGGGATGTGCTGGACTATATCCAGCCGTGTGATACCGTCGCCCTGATCGGATCATCCGGTGTCGGCAAATCGACGCTGATCAACCGTCTGGTTGGCAAAGATCAATTGGACACCAAAGAAATCCGGGCCGATGGGAGAGGGCGGCATACCACAACGCGGCGGGAGCTGATTCTTCTGCCCGGCGGCGGCATGGTCATCGATACACCGGGGATGCGGGAACTGGGTATGTGGGAGGTCTCGGAGGGACTGGATCAAACCTTTGGAGACGTAGAGGCCTTTTTTGGAAACTGCCGGTTCCGCAACTGTACCCACACCTCAGAGCCGGGCTGCGCCGTCTATGCAGCCATGGAGCGCGGTGAACTTTCGCCCGTTCGGTGGGCGTCTTACCGAAAACTGAAAGCCGAGGCGTCATTTGTAGAGGATAAGCGCGGCTATCTGGAAGAAAAGGAACAAAAATTCAAAGGCATTGCAAAGCAGATTCGTAGCCAGAAACGGCAGTTCAAAAAACCGTGAGCGGCTGCCATAACATTCTGCTGATGCTGTTATGCTGCCATTCCCTTGAGGGGGCATCGGGGCGCTTTATGGGAAGAGATTCCTCGGCGTTTTAGTTCACGTTCGCGTCGAATGGACGGAGCATGAAAGTGAAAGGATGAATGAAAAGCATCTTTGTCTTGGCATAGCTGGAGGCCACGGGCGATCCGGAGGTCAACCTGGGAAAGGCCAGAAATGCGGTTTTGAACGCGAAGGAAAAATATCACACGGATTTCATCGTATTCCCCGAGGTGTTTATGAGCCAGTTCCCGAATGGAACCGACCGGAAGACCTGCCTTGCCACGGCACAGACGCTGGACTGCCACCGTGTGGATGCGCGGTGTACTGCCGGGATATGTACCCGCAATATTGCGATGAAACGGACCGGACATTCCCAGTTTTGCGGGAGTGTCCGGTCCATTGGTTTTTGGAACGGATCGCATCTGCCTGAACATGGGCGGTGCTAAAGTTCGGCATAATTTATAGTGGCCTAATCTTGACAGTTATAAAAAAAGGAAATAC
>JAYFPV010000310.1:0-2207 GCA_034927465.1 Lawsonibacter sp. | reverse complement strand
GCATTTCACCGCCACAATGGGGTAGATGTCCCGGGGCACACCCAGAAACACCAGCCCCGCTCCGGTACGAACAGCCGCCCGGGCCGCCAGAACAGGGGCTCCGGTGTAGCCTTCGGAACCAGCCAGAATGAAAATCCTTCCAAAGTTTCCCTTATGGGCGGTGCGGGGACGGCAGGGCAGGAGATACCGCCCTGCACCCACCGCCTCTGTCGGCTCTCCACCCGAATCGCGGACGGCATGGACCAGGTCATCCGGGATACCGATGGAAGTCACTTTCACCTCTCCGGCGCAGACGCCGCCTTCGCCCAAATACAGGCCGGGCTTTGCGCAGGTAAACGTGACGGTCACCGCCGCTTTTACCGCCTCGCCCAGCACTTCCCCCGTGTCCCCATTCAGTCCGGAAGGCAGGTCACAGGCCACCACTGGACAACCAATCCGGTTCATGATGCGGACGGCCGCCAAAAAGTCCCCGACCACAGGCCGCTTTAAGCCCACCCCAAACAGAGCATCCACCATGCAGCCGCAAGCCGACAGCCAGGCAAGCAGCAGCTCGTCTGGGAGAAATGGCTCCAGAACGCCTCCGTGGGCAATGAGTTTCTCCTCCATAGCCCGGGCGTCGGGCGTCATCTTTTCCCGGTTCCCCACCAGAAAAGCCCGAATCTCAAATCCCATCTTTCTCAGCAGCCGTGCCGCGGCAATGCCGTCCCCGCCGTTGTTGCCCGGGCCGCAAAATACCGCCACACGGGGCATGGGGCCGGTGACGTTCGTCTCGTCCATTGCCTGTGGTTTGAAGAACAGCAGTTTTTGCACCGCCTCGGCCACCGCCTGCGCGGCACGCTCCATCAGGTCCTGAGCGGGGATACCCCGCTCCCGGATGGCAATGCGGTCCAGCTCCTGCATCTGGGCCGTGGTGAACAAGCTCTGCACCGTAATGTTCTCCTTTCCGCTCCGCGCCCGCTTTGGCAAAAGAGGGAGCGTGCAACACGCCCCCCCTCCCATAAACGGATTACTTTAAAAATCCGTTGACAATCTGTTCCTCGGCCTCTTTTTCGGTCAGGCCCAGCGTCATCAGCTTGGTCAATTGTTCCCCGGCAATTTTGCCGATGGCGGCCTCGTGGACCAGACTGGCATCCAGGCAATTGGCCGTGACCTCCGGAATGGCGGACACCACGCCATTGTCCATGATGATGGCATCACACTCGGAGTGGCCATAGCACTTGGCGTTCCCGTTAATCCGGGCCATAAACACCTGCTTGGAATCTCCCCTGGCCACCGATCGGGAAATGACATTAGTGTGGCAGTCCTCCCCGTCCAGATCCACGGTAAAGTCGGATTTGGCCAGCTGCTTGCCGTGGGTCATCACCTTCTCCTTGATAATCAGGGTGGAGGCTGGGCCAAGCTTGGCCCGGGTGGTGCGCACGGTAGAGTCCACCCCTTTGATCTGGGTGGTCTCCATCTCCAAATAGCTGCCCTCGTCCAGCTCCACCACGGTGGTGGGGTTCATGATGCGCTCGCCCGCGCCGTCCCCTTCGCCATAGTGGCGCTCCACATAGCGCACCCTGGCGCGCTTGCCCACATAAAAGGTATGCACACCGTCGTGCTCGGAGTTCTGCCCCCCGCAGTTATGGATGCCGCAGCCGGCCACAATGGTCACATCGCAGTCGTCCCCGATAAAAAAGTCGTTGTACACCGTCTCCTGCAGGCCGCTCTCACTGAGCACCACAGGGATGTGAACCGACTCGTGTTTGGTTCCCGGCCGAATGATAATGTCAATGCCGTCCTTGTCGGTTTTTGAGACAATGTCAATGTTCGCCGTGGTATTCCGGGCCGCTGATTTGCCGTTTGCCCGAATGTTATAGGCGCCCTCCGGCACCTCGTGAAGCTCTGCCACCTGCTCCAGCAGGCTTTTCTGGATTGCGTCCATTGATTCAAACTCCTTACTTGGAAAAGATCGCGCCGCCGGCTCTCACCGTCAGCGAATTTTGTCCGACAGCGCCGTGCATACGCTGGGGTAGCTGCCCAGCAGCCCCGGCAAAATATCCTCCCGCGCACCGTCCTGGCGCACCTGGCCGTCGGCCAGCACGACAATTCGGTCTGCGATATTTAAAATGCGCTCCTGATGGGAGATAATCAAAATCGAGCCGTTGATTTTCTCGTGCAGGTGCTCAAACACCTGAATCAGATTGGAAAACGACCACAGGTCAATG
>JAYFPV010000241.1:0-2416 GCA_034927465.1 Lawsonibacter sp. | reverse complement strand
TAAAACTATCCGCGTATACAAAACACAGCTACATTGATACGGTATGGGGAGTGGGTTATAAATGGAATGGCTGAAACAGATGAGCTTGAAGAAAGCATTTTTCTGCCTGACCTTGCTGTTTTTGTTAATCGCCCTTATACTGAGTGTTTTCTCCATATT
The DNA here is from genome assembly GCA_034927465.1 of Lawsonibacter sp. Classification (GTDB taxonomy): domain Bacteria; phylum Bacillota; class Clostridia; order Oscillospirales; family Oscillospiraceae; genus Lawsonibacter. The sequence goes on along the minus strand of JAYFPV010000241.1, from coordinate 2,257 downwards.
AGGCATCAGTAAAATTATGCAGCAATATGGGACGTCATTTGAAATGAAAATTGACGGCAGTGGTATTATAATACCGCCTGCAACGGCTGCCGAAAGCGATCTTCCGCTTTGGTATCATGTTTTGGCAATGTTACAGCTTGCGCTTCCGGTTCTTTTTGTAATAGTGGGCTTACTTTCAGCCGATCTTGTGTTTTATTATATGAAACTTAAAAATCCCCTTGCTGAGTTGCAGACCGGAGCAGAAAGAATCATGCAGAACGACTTGGATTTTTCTATTCAATCTGTTTCCAAAGATGAGCTTGGTAAGCTTTGCAATGCGTTTGAGGAAATGCGCCTCGCGCTTTTGAAAAATAACAGGGAGCTTTGGCGGCAGATGGAAGAACGCCGCCGCCTTAACGCAGCCTTCTCCCATGACCTGCGCAATCCGGTTACCGTGCTGAAGGGATCCGCAAAAATACTAAAAAAAGGATTATCAAGCGGCACGTTGTCGTCTCGAAACACTCAGGATTCCGTATCATTGATAGAGGAATATACCGGAAGAATCGAAACGTACATTGAAGCGATGAGCAGCGTTCAGCGCCTGGAGGAACTGCAATGCTTGCCTCAAAAAACCAGTTTGAAAACAGCAATCAAGGAGCTGTCAGACACTATCCATCTGCTTACAATGGATTCCGGAATTGAAGTTGAAGAACAGTCTGAAAAGGTGCAAAAAGATGTTTGGATTGACAAGGCAATCGTATTCAATGTAGCAGAAAACCTGATCGCTAACGCAAAGAGATTCGCAAAAGCCAAAATAGAGATCAATTTAATGCTGCATGCTGAAACACTTGTGTTATCCGTGCGGGATGACGGGCCGGGCTTTCCACAGGCAATCCTCCAAAAGGGTGCGCAGCCGTTTCTCCGTGGTGGTGAAAATCTTGAACCCAACTCCCATTTTGGTATGGGCCTTTATGTTTGCCGCCTGTTATGTGAAAAACACTACGGTACATTAACGCTGAAGAACACTTCAAACGGAGCGATAGTAACGGCAAGTTTTGAAATTTCAAATACTTGAGCGATTCTTGAGAATTGCCTGATATGCTCTCCTTAAAATACAAAGGAGAGCATTTTTTATGATCATTGAAGGAAAAGACTTATCAAAATATTATGGGAGCGGTGAAAATAAAGTCGTCGCTCTCAATAAGGCGAATCTTGAAATCGCATCAAGCGACTTTATCTCCATCATGGGGCCTTCCGGCAGCGGGAAAAGCACCCTGCTTCATATCATCAGCGGATTGGATACGCCAAGCTCCGGTACGGTTACTTTTAACGGAAAGAAAATTTATCAAGCTGACGATAAAGAGCTTTCAGCTTTTCGCCGTCGCCGGATCGGCTTTATCTTTCAGCAATTCAATCTGCTGCCTGTGTTGACCGCAAAAGAGAATATCAGCATGCCTTTACTCTTGGACAAGCGTCAGCCAGATGAATCTTATTTCAAACAAATCACCGAGTTTTTAGGAATCGGCAATAGGTTATCTCACCTGCCGAGCGAACTTTCGGGCGGTCAGCAGCAACGTGTCGCCATTGCCCGCGCGTTGATTGCAAAGCCTGATGTTATCTTTGCGGATGAACCCACGGGTAACTTGGATAGCAAGAGTGGCAATGAAGTCATGGAAATGCTGAAAAACATTCGGATGGAATTTAGCAAAGCTCTGGTCATCATCACTCATGATGACCGTATTGCACGAATGGCAGATCGGCAGTTTACCATTGTGGACGGAGTGCTTTCAGAGGTGACGGCATAATGAAATCCTATCACGCGCTGTCATGGAAAGCGCTTAATGCCCAAAAAATAACGTCCGCGCTCATTCTGATTGCCATTGTGCTTTCCACGATGATGACAACGGTAATCGGACAGTCTTGGGGAATTTTACAAGCCTTACGGGAACAGCAGGCCGGGGCGCTGAACGGCTACCGGTATGCGACATTTCACAATCTGACAAGTGCGCAAAAGACGCTTCTTGAGGAAGACAGCCGTCTCTCTTTTGTCGGCAGCAATATCATTCTTGGCACGGCTGGGCTTAAGAACAGCGGGATCTCTTTACAGCTCAGGGAATATGACGACGAGCAGAGTTTATTGGCATATCCGACCATTTCACAGCTGAGCCGTGGTCGTCTCCCACAGATAGCGGGAGAAATCGCTCTGCCCGAGGATGCACTCGATTATTTGGGTTTCTCCGGTGGTATCGGCGATACGATCACGCTTGATTTAAGTATC
>JAYFPV010000439.1:0-4173 GCA_034927465.1 Lawsonibacter sp. | reverse complement strand
CTCCAAGTATCAGGCCTGCAGCGGGAGGAAGTCAATCTCTCCAACGTCATTATGGCCATCAAGTGCGGTGCCTCGGACTCCACCTCTGGCATGGCCTCCAACTGCGTCATCGGCTATGTGGCCGACAAGTTGGTGGACCTGGGGGCCACCGTGGTTTTCGGTGAGACGACAGAATTTCTGGGCGGCGAACACATTCTGGCCCGGCGGGCCGTGGGCGGCCCAGACGGCCCTGTAGGCAAAAAAATTTACGAGATTGTAAACCGAATGGAAAAGCGGGCCAAATCCATTGGCGAAGACATGCGGGGCGGCCAGCCCACCCCGGGCAACATCGCGGGCGGTCTGTCCTCGATTGAGGAAAAGAGTCTGGGGGCCATTGTCAAGTCCGGCCACCGGCCCATCCAGGGGGTACTGGAGTACACCGAAGCCATCACCGATCAGAAGGGCCTTTGGATCAAAGATGCTCCAGGCCGGGAGCCGGAAATTCTGACTGGCATGGCGGCTACCGGCGCCCAGTTCATGATGTTCTCCACCGGACGCGGCGCACCCCAGGGCTTCCCCTCCATGCCAGTTATCAAGGTGTGCGGCAATCCAAACACTTACGCCCATATGAGCCACGATATGGATCTGGACGCCGGCCGGATCATCACTGGCGAGACGTCCATTGAGGAGGTAGGGGAAGAGGCCTTCGCTCTCCTGCTCCAGGTTCTCTCTGGCCGGATGACCAAAAACGAGGCTCTGGCCTATTTCGGCTCTATGGACATCTTCTGTCTGGGGCCTGTAATCTGACATTTTCTCTTGTTGGAAAAATTATTTGCCTTGCTGCTTTCATGTATGCTATGTTAAAAGGAGAAACCACTATGAAAACTATTGAGCAGGCACAGGAACTGATTCATCAGCAGGTCCGGGTCAAGCTAGGCTTCTTCCCCACTCCCCTGCACAAGCTGGAGAAGGTGAGCCAGGACACCGGCGTCAACGTGTACATCAAGCGGGAGGACTTCTCCGGCATGACGCTGTTCGGCGGCAACAAGATGCGCAAGCTGGAGTATCTGCTGGGCGATGCCAGCGCCAAGGGCTGCGACACCGTTATCACCTACGGCGCAACTCAGTCAAATCATGCCATGGAGACTGCCACCGCCGCCAGAAAGTGCGGCATGAATCCCATTCTCTACCTGGCCGCCCTGGTGGAGCCCAAGGAAGAGGATATCCGCGCCAATCTTCTGCTGGACACCATTCTGGGGGCCGAACTCCACATTCTGCCCACCCTGCCCGGCGAGTTGATGGCCGATACCTTTGTCCGCTGCCGTGACCAGGTAGATGCGCGCATCGCCCAGCTAGAGCAGGAAGGCCATACGGTGTATGACATGCCCTCAGGCGGCTCCACCCCGGTCGGAGTGGTGGGTTACGCCGACTCCTTTGTGGAAACCATGGGGCAGCTCCGGGCGCAGGATGTTCACGCCGACTACTTTTTCACCAGCACCGGTACCGGCGGTACTCTGGCTGGTCTGTCTGCAGGCAAGATTCTGCTGGGCAGCGACATCAAGGTGATTGGTATTCAGGTCAGCCCCAAGAATCCAGACAGCTACCCCACACATGTGGTGGAGCTGGCAAATGGCGCTCTGGAGCGTATTGGCGCCCAGGAACGGACCAACACCTCCCAGTTTGTCTGCGATCCCAACTATTTTGCCCCCGGCTACGAGATGCCCAGCAAGGCAGCAAACGACGACATCCGCTATCTGGCCCGCAGCGAGGGCCTGTTTACCGACCCCGTCTACTCCGGCAAGGGGTTTCACGGCCTGATGGAGTACATCCGGGACGGCAGGGTTCCAAAGGGCAGCACCGTGGTCTACTTCCACACCGGCGGCACCACGGCCCTGTTCAGCGAGGCTGAGATCGTGGGCGATCTGACCCGGGGGTGATCTGCCCGCTAACCGGATACATGATGTGAACAGGAGGCGCGCATATGGCCGATCAGCAAGTCCAAACCATACGAAGTCAAATCTATAAAATTCTGCGCAGTTCTCTTTGGAAGGGGGAGTATGCCCCCGGCCAACGTCTTCAGGAGGTGGAGCTGGCGAATCAGCTCCATGTCAGCCGCAGCCCGGTGCGGGAAGCCCTACGCCAGCTTACGGCAGACGGCCTGGTGATTGAGGTTCCAAACAAGGGGATCTACGTCAAGGAGTTCACGGTGCGGGATATTGACGAGATCTTCGACGTGCGCCTTATGATGGAGACCTACGCCATTCGCGGCTCCAGCCCGTGTATGACCGACGGACAGCGCAGCCTTCTCATTGACCTCTCCCATACGCTGGAGGAGACCTACGACAGCGGGGATCTGGACCGCTATGCGGCCGCTGACAGCGAGCTGCACAAGCAGATTGTCCGTCTGGGAAACAACAGTCTGGTGGAGGATCTGTATTACCGGGTGCGCTCCATGAACCAGCAGTTTCGGGTGCGCTCTCTCAATAGCCACAACCGCTTCCACGAGTCCATTTTTGAGCACCGGGACATCATCACTGCCCTGGTGACCGGGGATGTGGAAAAAGCGGTTCAAGTGAATTCCCTCCATCTGGAACGGGCCTGCTCCTGCATTAAGGAGCAGTTGGCAATGAATCCTCCTGAGCACGTCGAAAAATAGAACGATAAAACCGGGGCGAACAGAATAGTCTGTCCGCCCCGGGCTTATTGTTGATCCGCTTGCCAAAGCGGCTTTATTTCTCTGCGTCATAGCTGCACCGGGAGGAAATGTGGTATTCCCGAATCTTATACTGCAGTTGCCTGCGGGAGATGCCCAGGTACTCCGCAGTCTTTCCCCGGTGGTTATGACAGGCAGCCAGCGCAGCCATAATTTTCTCCTTGCTCAGTTTTCCGACACTTTGTTTCCTGCTCTCGACCGGCTCATGAGAAACGCTCTCCCCGCTCAGCATTCCGCTGGGGATACTGGCAATCTCAGTGGTGGCGTATGGAGTCATAACCACTATCCGCTCCACAAAGTTTCGGATTTCCCGCACATTGCCTGGCCACTGGTAACGGGTTACTTCCTCCAGCGCCTGGTCGGAAAAGCTCTTTTTCAGATTGTACTTCTTACAAAAATACTCCAGAAAATGAAGACATAGGGGGACAATATCCTCTCTCCGGTTCCGCACTGGGGGGATCATCAGCGGGATCACATGCAGCCGGTAGTATAGATCCACCCGGAACGTCCCCTGGCGCACCATCTCGTTCAGATCCCGGTTGGTGGCGGCAATCAAACGGAAGTCCACCTTTTTGCTCCGAACCGCCCCCACTCGCTGAATACTCTTCTCCTCAATCATACGAAGAACCTTTCCCTGAACCTCCAGAGGCAGGGAGTTAATCTCGTCCAAAAACAGCGTGCCCCCGTCGGCCGCCTCCGCAAGGCCAATCTTGCCGTCCCGACTTGCTCCGGTGAAGCTGCCCTTTTCATAACCGAATAACTCAGCCTCGATGAGGTTTTCTGGGAAAGCGGCACAGTTCACCGTAATGAATGGCATCTCCTTGCGCTTGCTGTGCTCGTGGATATAGTGGGCAAATACCTCTTTGCCGGTTCCAGACTCACCGTACAGCAGCACGGTGGAGTCCAGGGGGGCAATGTTGTCCGCCACCGAGATCAGCTGCTTGATCTCCGGGCTCTTGGCCACCATTCCGACCTTTTCCCGACGCACGCTGGGGCGCTCGGTGTACAAAATTTTATTCTCCTCCAGTAGGGTACGGTGCAGCTTTTGAAAGTCGTCCACATCCTGAAGCAGGGTGACCACATATTTGATATTGCCAAAGCCGTCAAAAATAGGAGTGCTGGTGACAATCCGAATTCTGGATGGGCTTCCGGTCTTCTGCAGATCCTGATAGTATTGCAGCCGGCTGACCCGGCGTTTCTCCTGACAGACCAAATCAAAGACACACACATCGATGACACCCATGAAATCATGGACGTTCATCTTCAGGTACTCCTTCCGGGGAATATTCCGCCAGTTAATCATCACGGTGTTGGCAAAGAAAACGTTTCCCTCCGCATCGTACACCATGACCCCGGCATCAATATTGTCCAGAACCATAGTAAAAGGCAACTGCTCATACAGCTCGCCATACGGCGTGATCTCCTCCACCTGAGAGCACCTCCCACAAGATTATAATAAAAGCATTTTATCACAAACTTTG
>JAYFPV010000446.1:0-4372 GCA_034927465.1 Lawsonibacter sp. | reverse complement strand
GGTGCGGATGTGCTGGCTCGTTCTCAGACCGGCACCGGCAAAACAGTGGCATTTGGCATCCCAGCCGTGGAGCGCATCTCTCCGGACGAACCCAGTGTGCAGGTTCTGGTCCTCTCTCCCACCCGTGAATTGGCGCACCAATGTGGTGAGGAAATCCGCAAGCTGGCCCGGCATCTCCCCCATGTACGGACTGCCGATATTTTGGGCGGTGGCGATTACCGCAATCAATTTCGTGAACTGCGCTCTGCCAACCTGGTAATCGGCACACCCGGCCGCATTATGGATCATCTGTGCCGCGGCACCCTGGATCTGACTCATCTGAAGATGGTTATTCTAGACGAGGCGGACGAGATGCTGAACATGGGCTTCCGGGAGGACATCGAGGTCATTTTAAAAGACGTACCCGCACAACGCCAGATCGTACTTTTTTCTGCCACCATTCCCAATGAAATTCTAACGATTGCGGATCAGTTTCAGAAAGAACCGGTTCATATTGATGTCAACCACAACCAAATTACACTGAAAGATACGAAGCAAGTCTACGTCGAAGTGCCACTGCACCAAAAGGCGGAGGCGCTGACACTGTTGCTGCACTATTATCACCCCAATCGCGCCATCATCTTCTCCAATACGAAAACCATGGTGGACGAGCTGACCGAGAAATTAAGTGCCTCCGGATTTTCTGCTGAAGGACTGCACGGTGATATGAAGCAGCTGCAGCGTACCACCGTAATGAACGGCTTCCGCAAGGGCCGTGTCTCGATCTTGGTCGCCACCGACGTAGCCGCCCGCGGCATCGACGTCAGCGATATTGACTATGTTGTCAACTTTGATATTCCAAAAGAGGCAGATTCCTATGTTCACCGGATCGGTCGTACCGGTCGTGCCGGCCACGCCGGGAATGCAGTGACTCTCTGCTGCGGGCGTCAGCAGGTGGTTCAGCTCCAGCGGATCTGCCAGCGCACCAAGTCTAACATTTCTCTCATTCCTCTGCCCACAGTGGCCGATATTGAGCAGGCAAACCATGACAGGATGCTCCAGTTTATTGAAAACCTTGTCCAGTCCGAGCCGGCTCCCTTCTGCGCAGAAATGGTGGAGCAACTGGTTCAGAAGGGCTACGCACCAGAAAAAATCGCTGCGGCACTGCTTGGACTGTACGCGCACAACGACACCAAAAAGCTGACCGATCTTCCCGGAGCTTCTTCCGGCACCGGAAAAGCAAGGAAGATAAGGGATTGCCGCGCCATGTCCAACGTCGTCATTAACATCGGGCTGGCCAACCGCGTTACGGAAAAGCACATCATCGGCGCTGTCACAGAGCGGGCCGGAATTAGCTCTCACGATATCGGCCAAGTAGAGATTTCCGAGTCCCTTTCCACGGTCGGCGTACCGACTGAGCTTGTGGATGATGTGATTGCCTCCATGAACGGGTGCAAAATCCGCGGGAAGCTTGTGAGTGCCACGCCCCTGATTGAGTATCCGTCTCACACAAAGAAGAGAACCTTCCATGCCGCACCGGTACGCCGCACGGGTCGGCCCGCCGCAAAAAGAAGCGATCTAAAAAAAGGCGGCACGCGCAAAGCGGGCAGCTGAGTCTTCGTCCCTGCATTCCATTGTGACTGGTAAAAGCAAGCGGCATCCCTATTTTGTTTTGGAAAAATGCTGTGGATTTCCCGCCGATCTATGCTATAATTAAATTGTTAGGCTGAATTGAAGTCAAAGCCTCCGACTAAGCCGGAGGCCTGTGTAAGCCCTATAACATAATACAAACGAAGCCCCTTAATGGGCCCCGAAAGATCTGCCACTGCATTTCTTTCACGGGCTACTCCTTAAGGGGTTTTCTTTATGCCTTCTTGTTCTCTCAACCCGTAAACGGGTCAACGAATTCTTTCAGTCCCATCTGATCTGCTATCTGGTCTGACTCCAATTGGTTTCTAATGTATTCTGCCACTTGCTTTTTGTTCCGTCCTACCAGCTCAACATACCTTGAACGGTCAAAAAAAGATGCTGTTAAAATCTGGTCGCCCCTTGGCGAAAAGCGCATGAGGACATGAACATTTTTGAGATATCTTACATAATATAAAAATGAACTCAAGTCGTTCAGTTTAACATCACCTAGATATTCATTGCGGAACAAGAGAAGTGGTAAAAGAATTTAAACGGAGGCAAATGAATGCTTATAAGATATATGGATGATAATACCGCAACTGAAATCTTTTCAATGGAAACATCCGATTTATCGGGAATCATTCTGTTATTAAAAGAAAGTAACAGCGTTATTCTAATTAATGACATAACTTATTATTATTCTTATTTGACCTTAAATAATTATTTTGAATCTGAAACTTGGAAGCAAGAAGTAGTACTTCATTTAATCGTATAGAAAAGTTTTTTTATGTCTCACAATAAGTAAGGCTTATACTGCTTGAAGTTTTCTTGATAAAATAGAGACGTCACTTCCGCGTAGTATACTCTAGAAATATGGCAACACCGCACAGAATGGTGTCACTGCTCCAACAACCAGGTACCGGATGGAGACACGATTGGACGGTTTCGCAGCATTCTGGTTCGCAACGGGCTGCAAGAAAAACTGTTCGCGGAAGTAGTCGAATTACTGCAGCAGAAGGGCAAAAATGCGATACCAAAGGTTGCAAAAGCAGACGAAAAAAACTGCTTATGATACCCGCATTGGCAAATCTGAATCTGGCTGACAAGCGAAGCTTGGTGGCCTGATTCAGTGTACCCAGGAGTGTGAAAAGCGGCAAGAAATTCAGCCGTCACGGTTAAATGGCTAAGTTATACCGCTTTAATACCTGTTTCATTGGATTATATGGTGTTGCCTTTGATCAATCGGGAGCAATTCAGTCAGGCCTGATTGGTACGCGTATTTGTTTTCAACTGTATTGGAGTAATATGAAGCTTATGAATAATTTAGTATTTAATAAAGCAAATCATCCACTATTTGTTTTAAATAATCAGGCGTATACAAATGCAGCACAAAACGGGCAAATTTACGATGTCACAACGGGAGAACTAGATGTGGTTGCCAACGGTTTTCTTTCGATTCAGCTGACCATTCCAGCCAATCAGCAAAAAACAATTTATATTCTTAGGTTGTTGGGTGGATCCACCGTAAATACGGCATTAGATTTATTTCGCGATGCCACTTTTACAGGTGGGACCTCGATTACCCCCGTTAACAACAACTGGGCCTTTTCCGGTGGGAGCGTATGTACAGCCAAATATCTAAATCAACTTACAGATCCTATCACAGGAGGTACCTTGCTGCTCGCAATGGTTCAGGCCGGTGGAGGAATTCTGATCCCTTTTGATGGGAGAATTGTGATTCCAAGTTCTTCTACTGACAGAACTTTTTATCTCAGATTAAAAAACAAAACCAATCAGGTTAATACTTGTGCGATATCTTTTGCCTATTGGGAGCTGTAATACTAAGGCTCAATATTATAGATAGAACCGTGCGGCAATACCATATTTTGTGTAAACGCTGAAACGCAGTGCGAATAGAGCAAATTTGTTACAAGGGAGCGACGCGAAACCAGCGCCGTTCCCTTGGCGTCATATTAGCGGAACTCCGTTTCTTGTCAGCTGTATTGCTGATGATTCTCTTTTCCTCCAGCCGCGGAAGGTGTTGCCACAAATAAAAAGGTCGGTCTGGAATTTGATGATGTCCGGCGCGGTCATGTCACAGAATTCTTTACTCTTGGCATCCTTTATAGTATTGTTTTTTGGCTTGGTAATCATTTTATTTTCCTTCTTTCAAAAATTCATATTGACAAAATTTGATTTGATGCATATACTAATAACATATCAAATAATCTTGATGTAAGGTGATAACATGGAGACTATATACGAAGAGCACGCAAAGGTATTTAAGGCATTTTGCGACGAAAAACGCCTGCGGATAATTGAGTTGCTGCGCGATGGTGAAAAATGTGCCTGCGTTTTGCTGGAACAGTTAGACATTGGACAGTCAGGACTTTCTTACCACATGAAAATTTTGGTCGAGTCAGGCATTGTGGAAAGTCGACAGGATGGTAAATGGACACACTACAAAATTAGCGAAAATGGTAGTGCCTACGCTGGCAACTTGCTGAAGAAACTGACAACACCAAACTCAGTGATTGAAGAAAACAATTGCTGCAAAAGATAAAAGCCATCGTGACGATGGCTTTTTAAGGACATAATAAATTGAAAATTTTTGATATGATAGTTTTTTATTAAAAAGTGAGGTTTTATATAACATGCAACTATTAAAAACAGGTTGGGATTTTTTCCAGAATCAAGTGCTTGCAATGAAGTGGCTGAACAGCGTCATTGGCAGCGGCTTGTCGTCCTTGGGGCTGGATTTAAG
>JAYFPV010000369.1:0-5736 GCA_034927465.1 Lawsonibacter sp. | reverse complement strand
ATGTTCCGGGGCGGCAGGAAGGGATTGCACAGACAGGGGGAAACGCCGCGGTTGCCGGGGGTGAAGATCTGCAGATCCGGAATGGCGTCGATCATGGCTCGATATTCCGTTTTGGTTGGCTCGATGGCAAGAAACGGCACGCCTTTTTTGTAAAATTGCAGCAGCAAATCCACAGAAAAGGTGGTTTTGCCGGTGCCCGGTGTACCTACAATCAGGCCGTGGCGGGTGAATGCCTTCAGTGGTGCGCCGATGCGGACGGATTCTTCGCCCTGAAGACAGCCGAAGCGGATGTTATCCTCTGCGAGCACGGACTTGTCGAAGAGTTCACCGGTCCGGTTCACACGGTTGCTTTTGATGCCAGGCAGGCTGCCGTCGTCCACCGGAAGTGTGAACAGACAGGCGGCTTCCTCCGAGGTGAACAGGTAGGGCAGGCGCATCAGGGATTCCATGCCTTCCAGTGCCTGCCACAGATTCCCGTCCCGGCACTGATAGATGAGATGGGTTGACAGGTTCCACGGGGAAAACAGCAGGTCGTCTGCCAGGGAGAATCCCGCGTCGGACAGCTCGATATCCGAAAGAGAAACGCCGGGCAGCGCGCTTTGCAGCCGGGCCGTCAGGACGGCGCAGGCGGACGGACTGCCCCCGACCAGCAGATTCAGCGCAAACCGCGGCGAGCCGTTCTCCTCGCAATACTCATAGGTTTTCAAGGGGAGGCGGGCGGAGCTGTCCCGGATGGCCCCCATGCCGGGGGCACCTTCCAGCGCCTGCGCCAGCATCTGCCGCATCTGCGACAGGGCGAGCTGTTCTTCGTACGTCATCTCAGCGGGGACGACCTGAACCGAGACCAGCGCGCCCGGTTGGCCGCACAGCGCGGTCAGGACAGCGGAGGCATTGAGGGACGTGTGTTCCAGCGTATCCCAGTGGTAGTAGGGGAACAAGGCGGCGGCGCTCATGGGGAGCTTTTCCTGCCGCACCAAAGCCCGCAGGTCTGTTCCGCAGGCATGCAGTAGGGGCATGAGGGCCTCTCCCGTTTCCAGAGAACACCCGTTTTGGGTCAGGACGGATGCCACAGAATCCCAAAGGGAGTCGAGTCCCAGCTTGGTCTGCTGTCCGGATGCGCTCAGCTTTCGGAGGAGCAGAAACGTCCGGATGCGGGCGGGGAACGTTTGACCCGACACGGGCTGGGCAATCCAGAGCAGCTCCATGCATCCGTCGCCGCCGCATAGCCGGGCAAGGTCGGTGAGGAAACCCTGGAAGATCCGGGGCAGTTTATCGGGCTCGGAGCCGACAACGTCTATGTGGGGCAGCGCGGTAATTTCCCGGGCGGCGAGGCCGAGGAAACGGCCGTCCTCCAGTTCAATGAGATCGGTCAGGCTCATGGGAATCCTCCTCTACTCCTGATTACACCGCGGTTCAGCGGTTGTAGTAGGAGCAGCTTCTGCATTTGCTTTCATTGGTACAGTATGTGTCAAAATCATGCAGGGTCAAATAGTCGCCGGTTTTCGTACAGCGCCACTGGCTCCCGTCGTAATAGTAGTTGGGACATCTGAATTCACTCATGTCTGTATCACCTTTCTTCACGTTAATTCTGATTTCTTTTTTTGCTTCACCGCTTAGATTGGCTTGGTTACTATGATTTGCCGGGAGCTGCGTTTTGCACCCGGTCGCGCTCCGCCATCGCCTGCGCGTGTATTTCTGCCGCCTTATGAAACGCCACTTTGGCGTCGGCCAGGGATTGCTCCCGTGCGCGGTCTTTCTCCAATAAGCGGGAAGCCTTTCGGTATCGGGTCAGGCAGGCGGCAAACGGCACGGCGATAAGCAGCAAAAAGGCCGGCGCGGCGGGCGGTGTGGAAACAATTCCTGCGATTCCCAAAGCAAGGCAAATCAGGAAGGCAATAATGCCGCCCGACGTAAAACGCTTACGCGCGTTTTCAGCTCGAGGTCCGCGGAAGTTTTCTGTGGATTGTGCCAGTTCAAATTTCGCAAGTGTATCTTGGGCCTGCTTTAAAAGCCGTGCGGTTTCGATCAAGTTGTTTTGACACTGGCCCAGCCTCTGCCGGTATTCGGTTTCGGCCGTTTCCTTCGCGGTCCTTTCGGCGTCCGCCTCCGGCTTGACGGATTGAAGCTTTTGTTCGTAAAACCGCAATATCTCCGCTTTTTGATCACCCTCTGAAAATTCCAGTGCCCGTTGGTAAACCAGCGGCGGAGTTTCCCCGGTTCTTAAATTGTAAAAATAACCTTTCCAGTCTAAAAGCCGGGTCAGGCCCCACCAACCCCTATAATTGGCGGGATAATCGTTGGTGAGCTGCTGAAAGGCGGCGCTTGCCTTTCCGGATTCCCCCAGATGCAAAAAAATTTCGGCCCGCTCGGCCAAAGCGGATGCACCCTGAATGCCCTCTACCTGAACCGGGCCGTCGATTTTGATGGGGCCGGACAGCTCCATGACCATCTTTTTGACCGCTTCCTTTTTGAAGCGCATCCCGCAGTTTTCGCAGACGGCGCTCTCGCCGTCCTCCGCCATTATCAGGCTGCCGCCGCAGATTTCACATTGCAATTTTTGCATGGCTCATTCCTCCAAACTATAATCTGCATCCGTCATTTGCCGGGTTCAAACAGGCTGCGGTAGTTGTGTTCGTCCACCCACACCTCGCAGGTTGCGGGCCATGCATTTTCGGAACGTTCCCAGTATGTTTTGTCTTTCCCATTCTTATATTTACGTTTGCGATGATTGGTATAAAACCGGACCGTGTGCCCATAGATCATGGCAAAATCATAAAAGCTTACGGTATCAAAGGACTTACACGCTGCAAAATCATAAGCTTTGTCATTGCCAGAAGAACCAAAGTAGAGGTGTGAGATCTGTAGGGTGTCGCAAACCCTTTGAAGTCCCTGCTTGTTGCAGAATGCGGCAATTTCTCTCCCCAGTGTCTCCAGTTTCATCAGGTGTTCAGATTGCTGCTGAAGTTCGGCAAGCTGCCTCTCCCGCGGTTCAATCTCCAGCTGGAGCAGGCGGTCAAATCGCGTTCGAAAAACAGCCGGGTTTGGAGAATCGCTGCCATCTGGAACAGGAATTGCGGCGATTTGTGCGGAAAGATCCTCGGCTGGATGGCTGGTGAGCGCGTTCAGTGCTGCCTGAGCATCACTCACGCGTCCGCTTGAACCGAAGGAGAATAAGAATGCGAGGATGGCTGCCGCCGCCCCCATGACCACACCCAAATACCAAGCGGCAAAGTAACAAAGTACGGCGAATGCCGCGAAGCACAGCAGGAGGATTCTGGCGGTACGCACCCCGTTTGTTTCCATCCGTACGATCTGCTTTGCACCTGCCAGTTGCGCTTGCGCTTGCGCGATGCGCAAGGTCCGCTCGTCCTGTGCCTTTTGACGCGCCTCAACCTGGGCGTGGTATTGAACATAGGCACACTCGGCCATTTCTGTGGCTGTCCCTCGATGCTCCTCTTGCAGTCTGTCCTGCGCTTGCGCTTGTGTAGACTTTAGTTCCGCCTGCACCTCGGGAGGAGCCAATTTCAGGGCTTTTTCCAGCAGGGCGAGCTGCTGGGCAGTCTGGGCCGCACGTGCCAGCCCCAGCCCGCCCCGATAATCGCCCGGATACTTCTGAGTCATCTCGCGATAGACATTCTGCGCGCTTTCCTCCATCCCCAGCTTCTCAAAATCCGCCGCCCGCGCGGAGAGGGTAGAGGCATTTTCCATCCCTTCGATCTGGACCGGACCGTCGATTTTGATGGGGCCGGACAGCTCCATCACCATCTTTTTGACGGTTTCCTTCTTGAAGCGCATGCCGCAGCTCTCACAGACGGCCCCCTCGCCGTCCTCTGCCATGATCAGGCTGCCGCCGCAGATTTCACATTGCAATTTTTGCATGTCGGACCTCCCTTTATTTTAAAAGTTTGCATTTCCGGCTGCGCTCCTCTACCAGATGGGTGAGTGTGCCGCAAAGGGAGGTTACGCTCTCCCAGTCGCCCGACCGCACCTGCTGGGCAAGCACTGCCGTCTGTTCCTCAATGCGCCGCTCAATAGGGGCCAGGGAGCTGTGGCTCATGGGATCGCTGTACCGGACCAATTCCCAAAGGCTGACCAGCTGCTTCCGCATAGCGGCGTCGGACGCCAGCGGCGGAAGGCTCTCCAGCTCTGAGGCGACGGATTGGAGATAGAATACCTTCTCCTGGACTTCCTGCTCCCTGACTTCCACCACCTGACGGCCCATCAGCGCCCCCAGGGAACAGACCAGCATAAGGCCGATGAGGATGGCTTCCACCGCCAGCCCAGCCTGAATGGGAAGGATAGATACGACAAAGCTTCCAAGCAATTGGATAATCAGGAATAGAGAGGCGACCACCGCTAGTGGCAAACCCAAGAATGAGCTTTTCCGTTCACTAAAGCCCATCCAGACAATAGCAAGACACAGCCCGGTCAACAGAATGGAGCAGACATAGCCCAGCCAAAAGCTGGGCAGCGCACCGCCAAACAGTAGGAAAATCAGCACCGAATAGACCGTGAAGATCACCGCTAGGATGCCGGTTGCAAACCCTTTCTGGTTCAACATGGGTTATTCCTCCTTCTTTGCGCCGCAGTTTGGGCAGAACCGCTCCTCTGGGGAAAGTTCCCGCCCACAGGTTTTGCAGACGGAAGGGGAAGAGATGCGATTGCCGCAGCCGGAGCAGAACCGCGCGTCGGGCGCAAGCGCTTGGCCGCAGTTCGGGCAGAATTTTTTGCCGGGTTCTCTGCCGCCTGAGGGTCCTGGTTGAGGGACGGATAGCCCCTTGGGCCTTAGCATGCCGGGGGCAGAACCGAACGGGGAGGCGGGGGCCGCCGCCTGCGTGCTTTGCGGGGACGCGGAAAATGCCTTCGACTGCTGGGAAAACGCCTGATCCATCAAAGGCTTCGCTGCACCGCGCATCATCTGACCGAATGCAAAGGCCACCGGCATCTGGCCCATCATGCTGCCCACGTTGTTCTGGCTGCCGGGATTCTTTGCGTATTCTGTCGTAATGGAGGCAATCTGCTCGTCTACCCAGTTATAGCCTTCGATGTTCCGGCTTGCGGCAACGGCCAGCGAATTTTGTACCTTTTCATAGTCCTCCTGCGCAAGCTGAATGCCGGAGACAAAAAACTTGACCAGCTTCACGCCGAATTCCTCCATCTCGTCCTGAAGAACTTGGTGCATGGACGAGGAGATGTCATTGAGGCAGGAGTTGACAATGACAAAGCTGACCTGACTCATTACCGAGGTCAGATGGGACTTGACGCGGGTCATAATCATCTCCTTGAAATAGCGGATCAGCGTCTCGGTGCTGAAGCTTTGCTGGGTGCCCACAAATTTGATTAAAAACTTGCGGCTGTCCCCGATCTGAATCCCCATGCCGCCGTTTGCACCGGTATGTAGCAGAATCTGAAACTTGGGATCCAGCACGACAATTCCGCCGCCGCCCCATTTCAGATCCATTGGGATGGCCTTGTTGATAAAATATACCTCACAGTGGAAGGGTGACTGCCCGCCTGTTGGGAGATTCAGCAGGTGCCGCAACAGCGGAATGTTCTCCGTCTTCAATGTGTGTCTGCCCGGTCCGAACAGATCCAGCGCCTGCCCGTTGCAGAAAAAGATGGCTTCCTGGGATTCGTGGACAATCAGCTGGGAGCCGGTGTTGAAATCTTCGCTGGGATGTTTCCAGACCAGCATGTCGTTGCCGCCCTCATATTGAATGATCTCGGTGATTTTCA
>JAYFPV010000475.1:0-3888 GCA_034927465.1 Lawsonibacter sp. | reverse complement strand
CACATGGCTGATTCCAAATCTCTTTCATATTGGTATGCTCCCCTCCTCAAACCATGAACTGCTCAATCTGCTGTCGGGTAGGCAGAGAGGGAATGGCCCCCTTGCCCTGGACACACAGTCCGCCGGCGGCGTTACCGTACTCCATGGCCCGGCGGACGATGTTCTCCGTCAGCTGGCCCACGTCCTCCACACCCTGGATGCGCAGGCTAGACAGGAATCCACCCCAGAAGGCGTCTCCCGCTCCGTTGGTGTCCACGCACTGGACCTTTTTTCCTGGGATATCCCACACTTTTCCACCAAAGTAGCACCGAGCGCCGTCTCCACCCAGGGTCTCCACCACCACTCGGATTTGGAACGATTCCATCAAGCGAAGCAGTCCCTCCTGGCCGCCTATCATCCCCACTTCCTCGTCAGAGACCTTCAGCAGATCCACATAAGGCAGGATCTCCCGCACCTTGGCGGCGCAGGCATTCTGATCGTCGTTCCACATCAGGTTGCGATAGTTCACGTCGAAACTGACCATCTTGCCCATCTCACTGCCCAGACGCATGGCACGGACGGTGGCCTCAGCCACCGGTGAGGCAGAGAGAGAGCAGGAACCAGCGTGGACGATGATGCTGCTGGCAATGTCCTCTTCTCTCACGTCGCGCTCCTCCAAAAACATGTCGGCCCCTGGCTTGCGCGCAAAGGTAAAGCTGCGGTCTCCGTCGGGCGCCAGAGTAACGAAAGCCATTGTGGTCATGGCCTGGTCACACAGCCGCGGGTTGATTACCCGGACGTTGTTTTCCTCCAGGGTCTGCACCAGAAAACGGCCGAAGTCATCGTTGCCCACGCTGCTGCACATGCCGACCTCCAGGCCGCTGCGCACCGCGGCAATGGCCACGTTGGCGGGGGCGCCGCCTGGGTTTCGGATATAACTGGCCGGCTCACTGCCGGGGGTAAAATCTATGACCAATTCACCAATACTGAACAGATCCATTTCATATCAGCCTCCCGCCTTGGACATTTGTACAATAAATTTATCTATCTGCTTAACACTTTTGTAACATGTTATCATGCATTTTATGGATGTGTCAACCGTCCTTTTTGGTATAATTTTTAGTATTTCTTCTTTTTTTCCGGTTGTTTGGCTGCAAAAATTGTTGATATTTCCTATTTCTTTCGGTTTTTTCCGGGATTCTCCTCCCTAAAAAGTGGGTTTTACGGAACGGCCAAAAACAGACTGTGCATTATACAGAATTTTTACTTTCACTTTATAAATGTAAAAAGAACGCAAAAAAAGAGGCCCAGCCTCCTTTTTTGTAGGAAATAGCCAGGCCAGCTCGGTATTAACTTCTATTTATTTATGTTTCAAACAGCAGCTTCCCTGAAAAAATTGGGGCGACAGCATCACAGGCCGCCCCCATTAGCGCAGCATCCCGATGAAAGTACGCTCGCTTTACTAATATTCGTTCATCCCAATTCACAAAACGGTTCACATTAATAGTCTCCTCCAGGATCTCTAGATAGCGGTCTGACCAATAGACACTGTCGTTGCCAAGAAGAATCAGCTCACTGTTTAGAATATTCACTGTACTGACAATGGCTCCAGCCAGTTTGTTCACCGCCCACAGCAGGACGCTGTCCACCTTCTCGTTCCCCTCTAGGGCACAGAACTGCTGATAGGTGTAATATTTCCCCGTATGGTAGCGCAGTTTTTTCAGCAGCTCCGGGGTGCGCACATAGGCCTCTACACAGCCCCGGCGACCGCAGGTACAGGGGATCCCGTTGATATCAATGCTGATATGCCCCAACTCCGGCGGCAGGCCGTTTCGGTTGCAGTACAGCTGTCCGTCGCTGAGGATGCCGCAGCCAACGCCCTCACTGATGCCCACGAACAGCACGTCGTTATAGCCCCGTCCGTTGCCGTACAGGCTCTCGGCCAGCATCGCGCTTTGGTTGTCATGGTCAAAGAACACCGGCAGGTTGTACCGCTCCTCCACAATTCGCACAATTTCCACATCGTGGATATCAAAAAAGAAAAAGGGCTTTAATATTTTCCCTGTCCGGATGCTAATGGGCCCGATGGCTGCTACTCCGATGGCAATCACATCTTCCCGCCCAAACAGCACCGTGTCCAGCAGCTGATAAACCAGGTGAATCAGCTTCTCATGGGTCATGTTTTCCATGGTGGCCTTCTCCCGCCGCAGTACCGCCAGGTTCAGGTCACACAGCACCGCCTCGCAGCGGTCCCGGTCGATCAGCAGGCCCACAACCTTAGGTGCCTTGGGCGAAACGGCCAGCTGCCCTGACTTCCGCCCCAACTCTTCCACCCGGGCAGTCTCCGTCTCCACCACCAGGTCCTGCCCGATCAGCTCGGTGACAATGTTGGATATCGCCATCTTGCTTAGGCCGGTGCTTCGTACTAGGTCGGCGCGGGTGCGGCACTGACCGGTGGCAATCATCTTCAACACTAGCCCCCGGTTGACCCGCTTATAGTCGCTTCTGTTTTTGCCTGCCTTTTCCATTGGGGCTTCCACCTCTCCCTGTATGGCTATTCTTCGACTGTTTATTGTACGCTACTCGCCTCCGGGTGTCAATTCCCTGCCGGTCCGGCGGGCCGATACTCCCTGGGCATCTGGTCAAAATGCCCGCAACCTCTTCGTCCTGCTGCCAATGATAGCAGCGACCTGCGAGATACACAACTTTCAGTCCAAATATTCCCTTTAAGGCCTGGATACACTATACAACCCTCGCTCTTCAGAATATAATCAATCTGACAGCGCGATACCGCTATCGTTTAGGGAGGAATCATCATGCTACAATACACCCTGTCCAACGGCATCCAGATACCGGCGCTCGGCTTTGGCTGCTTCAATCTCCCCCAGGACTCGGGACGGGAGGTCATTCTCAACGCCATCCGGGTCGGCTACCGCCACTTCGACACCGCCTCCGTCTACCAGACAGAAGCGGCGCTGGGGCAGGCTATCCGGGATAGCGGTCTGCCCCGTGAGGAGTTTTTCATTACTTCAAAGGTTTGGCGAACCCAGATGGATTCGCCAAGGGAAGCCTTTGAATCGTCGCTGAAAGCCCTCCAGACCAATTATCTGGATTTGTATCTCATTCACTGGCCTCGGCCCGATTTGGAGCGGACGGACTGGGCGGAGCTGGACATCCGTGTCTGGCACTGTCTGGAGGAACAATATCAAAAGGGGTTGGTACGGGCCATCGGGGTAAGCAATTTCCTGCCCCACCACCTGATGAACCTGTTCGACCACTGCACCATCCGCCCCATGGTGGATCAGCTGGAGTACCCTCCCGGGTATATTCAAGAGGCGGCGGTAAACTACTGCAAGTCAAACGGCATTCAGGTGGAGGCCTGGAGCCCCGTAGGCCGAATGAAGCTGAAGGACGACCCCCAGATAGTCGCCATGGCGGAGCAGTACCATGTTACCGTGCCCCAACTTTGCCTACGTTTTGCGGTGCAGAACCAGGTCATCCCCCTGCCAAAATCCTCCGATCCCGGCCGAATGACACAGAACCTAGATCTCTTCGGGTTTGAACTGTCCCAGGAGGATATGGCCCGCATCCGTACCCTTCCTCAGCTTGCCTGGCTGGGCGAGCACCCCGATCGAGAGCGGGTTCGGATCGATTAAGGTGGTCCAGAGACGGTTCGGCGCTGGCTGAAACGCCCATCGGGTCCTGGGTAAAATGCCGCGTCATCCCTCCAGGTCTCCAGGTCTGCTTTTGAGTAGGCCTAGTCCTTCATGCTCCCTCAACTTTTTGCGGGCAGCGGATTCAGCGAGACCTTGATCTGCGTGAAAATGCGACAGGTACTCCGATCTTGACGTAACGTTCGAATGTTGTACAATAGAATTGCAAAGATAAAAACACGTCCCGGTAGGTAGT
>JAYFPV010000496.1:0-2004 GCA_034927465.1 Lawsonibacter sp. | reverse complement strand
TGGACCAGCAATATAACAAAATCGGTAGTGGTTATTTTGATGCAATGACAATTCTTCCCAACATTCAAAAAATGATTGAATATGCGGGAGGCAGTGTCATGGAAGATTCCTATCGCGGGGTAGGAGCGTTTGCCAAAGCATACACCTTTTACACGCTCACCGTGAAAATGGGAGATATACCCTACAGTGAAGCCGGTTTAGGGGCAGAAGGGGTTTACAAAGTGAAGTACGACACCCAGGAACAGGTCTTAAAGAGTGTATTGGATGAACTACAGGCAGCAGATCAGTACTTTGCAAAAGGACGTACTTTCGATGGCGATCCCACACCCTACAAAGGAGATCCGGTGAAATGGAGAAAAGCAGTCAACGCTTTTGCACTGAAAGTATTGATGACGGTCAGCAAGAAAGAGACCATTGGCGGGATCAATCTGAAAACCCGGTTTGCAGAGATCGTTTCGGCCGGAAATATCATGGACGCCTCTACCGGCTATTACGGGCTGATGTACTCCTCCAAGAACCGTCATCCGCTTTCGGGCACGAATGACCTGTTTACAAGTCGTACAATTCTCAGCTCTCTTCTCGTCAACCAATTAAAATCGCTCAATGACCGGCGGCTCTTCTATTATGGCGAACCGGCAGGTGCAAAAATAGCAGCCGGCAAAACACCCTCTGATCCGGATGCTTATGAAGGTGTGGATGTGGAAATTGAATATGCTGTGATGAACACCGGGCATAGCAACAATCTCTATTCATTACTGAACAAAAGATATTTGCAGCAGGAGGCGTGTGAACCGTTGAGAGTGGTTTCTTTTGCCGAGCAGCAACTGATTTTGGCAGAAGCTGTACTGAAAGGATGGATTTCGGGCGACGCCAAGGCTTATTATGAGTCGGGGGTGAAAGCCGCACTGACAGATGTCATGACGCAGACAACAGCCAGCTATGCACATGAGATGCCCATTACTGCTGGTTATATTGCGGGCTATTTCACGGGTGAAGCTGCTTTTAAGACTACTGCCAGTGAGCAGTTAAAACAGATATGGATACAGCGTTATATACTGCAGTTTATGCAGGATGCTGAAACAAGTTTTTTCGAATACAGGAGGAACAAATATCCGGAGTTTCCCATTAATCCGGCAACAAGCCTCAACGAAAATAACAAGAACGGCATCCCGATGCGCTGGCTATACCCCGCAGCAGAGACCAATTACAACAGGGAGAATCTGGAAGAGGCACTGAACCGTCAGTACGACGGTTACGACGAGATCAATAAGATAATGTGGATTTTAAAATAAACTATTGACCCGGATCGCTTGTTATCCAGTTGGTAACAAGCGATCTAATCTGCTACAATATGACTATCAAAATAAACCTTTTCATTCTGTTGGCACTTCTGCTCAGCAGTTGCAAAAACAGTCCCTCCTACGAGACAGTTACCACCCCCACAGGAGAGTGGCAACTCATCTGGAATGACGAGTTTGATTACACCGGACTCCCCGACTCCACAAAATGGAGCTACGATACCGAAGGAAACAGCTGGGGTTGGGGAAACAACGAAGCCCAGCATTACACAGCCAGTGATACCGCCAACGCCTATGTGAAAGAGGGAGTGCTGACCATCACCGCCCGGATCGACAGCATGGGCGGAAAGAGGTATACCTCGGCACGGTTGATCACCAAGGAGAAAGGTGACTGGCTCTACGGACGTTTCGAAATCAGGGCGAAACTCCCCACGGGATTGGGTACCTGGCCTGCCATCTGGATGCTTTCCACCGACTGGGAATACGGCGGCTGGCCGGCTAGCGGTGAAATTGACATCATGGAGAATGTGGGCTACGATCCCGATACCATTGTGGGATCGGCGCACACCCAGAGTTATAACCATGTGAAGGGTACGCATAAAAATGCAAAGATATACGTTCCCACCTCTTACAACGACTTCCATGTCTATGTTCTCGAGTGGGAGGCGGACGAGTACAGGGTTTATGTAGATGAAAGCCTATATTT
>JAYFPV010000298.1:0-7094 GCA_034927465.1 Lawsonibacter sp. | reverse complement strand
AAGGGCAATTTGCCCTTGCCCCTTGTTTCATCCTTTATACCGTGTCTGAGCCGCAATAAATTTTTGCTGCTCGTCATACGTCTTAAAGAAGTGGTGCGCATTGTCGTCTCCAAGCGCGTAATAGAAATCACTGGTTTTCTCCGGATTCAGCGCGGCCTGAATTGCCTCCAGCCCCGGGTTGGCAATGGGCGCGGGGGGAAGCCCCTTATATAGATACGTGTTATAGGGAGAGTCGATGGACTTGTCCGCCTCGGTTGGCACCTTCCCGCCGTTGATATAGGCCAGGGTAGCGTCGATCTGCAGAAAGCCTGCAGTACTGGCATTGGGATTGTCCAACCGGTTATAAATGACTGAAGCAATCTTTTTTCGGTCCTTACCGTCGGTCTCCCGTTCGATGAGAGAGGCGATGGTGAGAATCTCCTGCACGGAATAGCCGCTTGCCTCCACCTGAGCGCGCATTTCCTCGGTAAACCGATCATCAAAGTTGACAAGCATCTTATTGAGCACATACACCGCATTGTGGGGCGTATTGAAGGTATAGGTATCCGGGTACAGGAATCCCTCCAGCCGGTTGGCATCTCCCAGTGCGATGTCCTTCAGGAAAGAGAACGAATAGTCATGCTCAGCGGCTGCCGTGTTCAGTTCCTCCACCGTAGAGACTCCGTTGCTCTCCAGCAGCTGGAAGATCTGAGTCATGGTATAGCCTTCCGGAATGGTCACCGACACCTCTGCCTTGGTGGACGAGTTGATACTCATGCCCGACAGCAGCGCGTGGTAGTCCATGTCGGTGTTCAGGGTGTAAGTGCCGGGTGCCACCTTCGCCTTGCTCCCGGTAATGGAAGCAAACAGCTCAAACAGAGTTTTATACTCAATGAGTCCCTCTTTTTTCAGCTGTCCGGCCACTTCACCAAAGCTGTCGTCCTTGCTGATGGTAATGGTCGTCTCTTTTTGCACCTTATTCAGGGCCAGCACATCGTTGGCGGCAATCCATCCCACACAGGCCAGCAAAATGGACACACCGATCACCGCAACCACATACAGCACGGCAAAGCTTACGGTCGTTCCGGTTGATCGGCGGCGGGACCGGCGGGAGGATGCGCGATGCGCCTCTCCATCGTTCCGACGCTCTTTTTGATCCCGTTGATTTCTTTTTCCTTGAGCCATAGGGTCAGCTCCTAACAATTTTTTCGGATTTTGTCACCGAAGATAATGGAATTCCATAGAATAGTGCAGACTCGCGGGACCAAGAGTTCCGCAGATCAAGCGAGGTGAAACATATGTGCTTTGGGAATAACGGTTGCGGGAATAACGGTTGTCTGTGGATCATCATCCTGATCATCATCCTGTTCTGCTGCTGCGGCTGTGGGAACCTGGGTGGCTGCGGCGGCGGCTGCGGCGGCTGCGGCGGCTGCGGTTGCGGCTGCGGTTGCGGCGGCAACGACAACAACTGCGGCTGCTAACCAAACCAGCAGGCATGGACGGGGCTTTATGCCCCGTCCTTCGCCCGGCTCTGCCGGGACAAGCCCGGCCGGTCAGCTTCCGCCTGCAACTGTGCAGCGCCGATTTGGAACAGGCATCTTTACCGCATTGCAGGACACGGAAAAATCTCCTTCTCCGTGAGGAGCAGATCTACCCGGCTAGCGTGGGCATCGGCCGGCACTCGGTTCTGGAGAACCGCCTGGCGGCACAGCCCCACGCGAACCCCGTGAAAATGTTCCAGCCAGCGGTCGTAATATCCGCCCCCAAAGCCCAGGCGGTACCCCAGGCGGTCATAGCACACCGCGGGGACCAGCACCAGATCGATCTCCTCCCGGGACAGAAGGGGACAGTCCTCTCCCGGCTCTGAAATCCCGAAGGACACCGGCACCAGAGGGCGGGCCGGATCGTACTGTCGAATCTCCATCCGATGCTCCGGTAGCATCCGGGGCAGCCCCGCCCGTTTTCCCCGGGCCAGCAGCGCTCCCACCAGTCTGGCGGTGTCCGGCTCTCTGCCGGGGATCCCCCAAAACGCAAAAATAGTTTTGGCCTGATCCACCTGAGGCAGGGCCAGGAACCGAGCAAACAAGTCGTCGTCGCTGCGGCGCAGCTCGTCCGGTGTCAGGGCAGCCAATTGGCGGCGCACCTGACGGCGCAATTCTTGTTTTTCATCCGCAATAGCATACGGCATGGCGGACCTCCTCAGCCTGATCCGGACCGGCCAGGGCTTCTACCAGCTTCAAGCCGAAGGCAAAGGCCGCGCCGGCGGCCTGGCCGGTAATCAGCCTGCCGTCTTCCACCACCTGGGCGTCTTGTATGACATGGGCGCCGGTGAGCTTGTCCTCCAGCCCCGGATAACACACCGCCTGCTTTCCCTTCAAATAGCCCCAGCGGCCCAACAGCGCGGGGGCCGCGCAAATGGCGGCCAACCGGATGCCCCGGTCTGCCGCTGCCTGCACCAGCGCGGCCACAGCGGGGTGATCCTCTAAATTTTGCACTCCTTTTCCACCGCCGGGCAGAACGATCATCTCCGCCCGGGCCAAGTCCACCTGGTCAATGGACTGATCGGCCTTCACCGTGATCCGGTGGCTGCCGGTCACGCTGTCCCCCTCCAACGCGGTCAGGGCGGTGTCAATGCCCGCCCGGCGCAGCAAATCAGCCGGAACCAGCGCCTCCGCCTCTTCAAATCCCGGCGCCAACAGAATGTAAACCATACACGAACCTCCTTCTCCAGGGCGGCTCAGATCAGCGGAGCCGCCAAAGCCCAAATGTCCTCATGGATTTCCTCGATTGTCCGCAGGTTTCCCCCTCTGTCCAGACAGGATATCTTTTTCCAGCCAAGCTCGCGGACCGCCTGGAGGGCGGCATCCCGGCAGGCGGCCAGGTATCCGGCGTCCAGTTCATGGATGTCGGCCTGCGTGTGGGTGGCCGTCTCCCGGGCCCGGAGCAGCTCTACCGCTCGTTCGGTGGGCATATCCAGATAACATACCAAATCGGGACGGGGCAGTCCCATCTTGTTGTATTCAAAATCATCCAGCCACGCCAGAAATGCCCGGCGCTCCTGGGGAGCGCACTTCACCGACTGGTGGACGGCGTTTGACGTAGTGTAGCGATCGGTCAGAACGAGCCCGCCGCGCCGATAATACTCCCCCCACACTTTTTTCAAGGAGGCATACCGATCCACAGCATAAAACGCGGAAGCGGCATATGGATTGACATCGGCAGGATGCGTGCCAAACTCCCCTCCCAGATACATGCGAATCAGGACAGAAGACGGCTCACTGTATTGCGGGAACACCAGCTTTTGGTACTCCTTGCCCAGCCCGTCCAGCCGTTGGCACAGTCTGACAAACTGGGTGGATTTCCCTGAGCCGTCGGTTCCTTCGAGAACGATGAGCCTACCCGACATCAGCTGTTTCCTCCCTTTTGGCCGCCCTTAACGCGCGCTCCGGCAGCCTTGACCAACACCAAGGGCAGCTTGGCCATACGGCCGATGCGCTTTGGCTCCTTCTTCAGCCGGTAAGCCCATTCCAGGCCCAGCTTCTGCCAGCGCTCAGGTGCCCGCTCCGCTCTGCCGGCGAAGACATCTAGGCATCCTCCCAGGCCAATAGCCAGGCGCGCGCCGGAATGTTTGCCCCAGCGGACCATCCACTTCTCCTGCTTGGGCGCCCCCAGGCAGACAAACAGCAGGTCGGGGCGGGCGTCAGCCACGTTCAGCAGCACCGCCTCTTCATCTTTAAAATACCCGTCATGCGTGCCGCACACGACAAGGTTTGGATACTGCTGTGCGATGCGGCGGCCCGCTTCCTCGGCCACGCCGGGCTTGGCCCCCATCAGGTAGAGCCGCCCCCCCATTTCATTCAGGCAGGCCAGCATGTCCGTGGCAAACTCGATACCCGGAACCCGGCCTTTCAAAGGTGTACCCATAATTCTGGCAGAATAGACCACACCGACGCCGTCAGGCAGCACCAGATCTGCCCGGTTGAGCGCGTCTCGAAACTCCGGATCCTGTTCGGCGGCCAGAATAAATTCGGGATTGGGGGTAACCACATAGTGAAAGCTGTTCTCGTCCAGCAGCTGTCTGCCGCGCTGAGCGGCCTCCTGCCGGGTCAGATTGTCAAAGCGGATCCCCAAAATCTCAATTTTCAAGTCAGTCCCTCCAAGGGCATCGGTGTGCAGGGGCACACCGGCACACGCCCCATGATCTTTTCATTTTACCATGCAAGGCAGGAAAAGTCCATGAAATTTCCATGAAGGTTTTGTCTTCTCCGGTTTTTCTTGCCTTTTTCCCCCTCACAGAGTACACTGTTTCAAAACAGAGAAAGGGGGCGGCAATGTGCCAAACGAGCTGTGGCAGCTGCTGAAATGGTACCTGCTGGCGGTCAATCTTTGCGCGTTTGTCCTGATGGGGGTTGACAAGCGGAGGGCCAGACGGGGCGCCTGGCGCGTCTCGGAAAAGTCTCTGTTTCTACCCGCCCTGCTGGGGGGCGCCTTTGGCGGAGTTCTGGGCATGGGCATGTTTCATCATAAAACCCGCCATTGGTACTTCCGTTTTGGATTTCCTCTGCTGCTTCTCCTCCAGCTGGTTCTGGAGATTTGGTTGGTGTGGACCTTCTGGCACTAAAACCGCGCGGAGAGAATTCTCTCCGCGCGGTTTTATCGTCAATCTGCAGCATGTCAATACCGATGCACCCATCCGGACAGCAGCCACACCGGTGCCAACCAGGTCGCCATATAAATCAGCAGATTCAGCGGGCAGAGAGACCCGAAGGCCGACACCGACACCAAATAGGCTGACAGCAGCAGTCCCAGGGTAGAGCCCACACAGCACAGCACAGCCCCCAGACGGGTTGCCCAGCGCAGCCGCTTTGCCGCCACCACCGCTTCGGCAAACGGGAACAGGCCCTCCCGGCACAGCAGAGCCGTCAGTACCTGGGCATGGGGCTGCTCCGGGTCGGACAACTCCCGTCGGCGCTCGACCGGTGGAAAGTCCATTTTATCCGCTGCCAACTTGAATCGCTGATGGAGCATGGCGGGAATCAGGTTGAAATCCCGGGTGGCCAATACCGGCCCAACCTTTTCGTGCATCAGTTCCTCCAGCGAGGGGAATGCTGTATCAGGCAGCGAGTAGCTCAGTGCAAAAATCCCGGCCAGTTCCCCATTGATGGCACAAAAAACCGCGTTTTTCACATTAAGACCGGGGGGGAGCGAGATCTCCATTAAATTCATGAAGGCGGCGGAGCCGACCAAAACCTGGTCCCCCCGAATGTTGGCGGACAATCCTCCCCCCTCGTAACAGCACAGGCGATCGGCCGTTCGCATCAGTCCTCCCAGCGTCCGCAGCTGGTCGTGAAACAGCTTCGTTAGCCCGCTGCCCGAATCCCGGATGAGGGTAGCGGTGTAGGCCACCACCCGCTCCATAGGAAAGTTCCCCAGTACCTTATAGCCATTGAGTTCCACATAGCCGGCTGGGAACAGATCGGTGTCGGTAATCAGCACCCGATCCCCCCGCTTCGAACCGATCACTCCAGGCCATCCGGCCAGGGTGGCCCCGCTTTGAACCAGGCGTCGGGCCACTTTGTGGAAAGAACGCCCGTAAGTCAAAGTACCTCCAAAGGCGGCGGTGACGGTAAACAAAGCGGACAGGCCCCAAAGCAGCTCTCCCGGCCTGCCCAACGCCGCCGTGGCCAGCAGGGCCAACAGCAGATCGCCCAGCAGCAGCACGGGACAATACCGACGAAAAATATGCTGGGCTCCGTCATCGGCCTGAATCTGACTACCAAAACCTTCGGCCGTTCCAACCCACTTGACATATGTATCCCGGCCGTTCCATTTTCCCCCATCCAGCGTCACCCGGTAGGGCTGGGACGATGCCGCCGCCGTCCGGCAGGACAGGCGCAGGCCGCATTTTTTATGGTAGGTCCCGTGAAGCAGAGCCAATAGCCCCGCCAGGGCTACCACGGAATAGGGCAGTCGCCCCTCCGGATTTCCCACAAGGGCCAAAACGGCCCCGTCCGCCAGCGTAAACAGACAGGATAACGCGGCAAAGGTATCCATCCCAACCTTGCCGTGAACCGCCCTGCCCAACCCGGACAGCAGCACATCCATACCCAGCAGAATTCCAAGCCCCAGCAGTCCCACTGCGATCCAGGCCTGAAGAACCATGTTGTTTAAAGGCGACACCCACACCAGCCCCGCAGTGGGAACCAGCGTCTGAATCAAGGCCAGAAACGCCAGCAAGAATACCAACAGGGTCCGCATCCGCAGCCCCTTCAGCCCCTGCCCGCAGTCTCTGGCCAGCTCCTGAGGGGACCGATCTGGCGGAGGTGGCTCCGGGCGGGGCGCCCGACGGAAGCGGCGAAGATCCTCTTTGGGCGCCTCTTCCTGATCGGTACCCGGGATTAGGCGCTCCAGCCGGCGAACCTCCTCCGGATTGATGCGTTCATCCTCTTCAAACATCCGATCGGCGTAGTCGTCCGCCTTACGGCTCACGTCTTTGAGAAACGCGGACAGGGCGCTCTCCTCTTCGGGGAAGGAGAGGACCTGCTCCTCTTGGCTGTTTTCTTCTTCAACAGGCTGTTCTTTCGCGGGCGCTTTCTCCGGGTCCTGCCCCAGTTGTTTGGGATGCTCCCCTTCGGGCTCTTTTTCCTCCAACTGAGGGGCCTGCTCCGTCCCTGGAAAGGTCACGACGTTTTCTCCCCGTTTCTGGGCACTCGGGGGGGCAGGCCAAGGCAAATCGGGC
Source organism: Lawsonibacter sp. (assembly GCA_034927465.1). Taxonomy (GTDB): domain Bacteria; phylum Bacillota; class Clostridia; order Oscillospirales; family Oscillospiraceae; genus Lawsonibacter. Next base: position 376 of record JAYFPV010000298.1, on the reverse strand, counting down.
TGAGCCGCGGGGGTTTTCTCTTTGGAGGCCACAGGGACAGCGCCCCGCCACGCCAGCTTTCCGGAACCATACTCCGCCAGAATGTCATCCAGAGAGAACTGCTCCCCGTCCGCATCCCCGATAAGCGACTTGACTTCCAGCAGGTCGTCGTTGTTCAGTTGTTTTTTCCGGTCGCTCATGTGCGGTTCCCTCGGTGTGGTGTTGTAGTTCGTTCCAACCGGCAATTTATTGGGCCGTGCGCTGACGCACCGCCTCATACAGTAGCACAGCGGCAGCGGCGGAGGCATTCAGGGAATTAATCTTCCCGAACATGGGGATGGAAACGGTAAAGTCGCAGTGCTCAGCCACCAGACGGCCCAACCCCGCCCCCTCGCTG
>JAYFPV010000437.1:0-2443 GCA_034927465.1 Lawsonibacter sp. | reverse complement strand
TTTGCTTTTTTGCTCCCAGCATACAGACGCCGGATTTTCCCCTTTTCTTGGCATCCGCTAAACAATACTCCATGAGCGATTTCCCGTACCCCTTTCCTTTGCAATCACTGGAAACCCACAGGCAATACATATAAACGTAGTTGTCGCCGGTGATGGGAACCCACGCCGTTTCAAGGGGAGCATATTCAATAAAAACCGTAGTCTTTGCATTGAGCTTCCGAAAGACGTGCCCTTCCCCCAGCCGATCGGCAAGCCACTGCTTCTTCGCTTCAACCCCCGGATGGGGCTTTTTGCTGCGGATAATGCAGCATAAATGCTCAGCGGCAAGGTTTTCCGCTGTTACGTTTACAAAATCAGGTTCCATGTTTTCGCCCTCACTCTCTTTCCTGCACAAGCAGCCCTTTGCAGTCGCGGTTCAATTTTTGAGATTTCGCGGTAATCACCAATTCTTCCAGCGAAGAAATGAACGCCGCAGCGCAAAGGAGAACTCCGGTGGCAGTCAATCCCAGTGCGGCGAAGAGGACAGGAAATGCAAAAATCAGCACGCCGGTGGCTTTATTCGCGTAAGTGTGTAGAGAAGAAAAGGTGCGATACTTGCAAAATCCGATTATGTAGCCCACAATCCGCAAGAACGCGATGCCGCAGACACACAGCCACAGCCAACCAGGAAGCGGAATGCTCCTAATCGCAACCACGGCAATTGCGGCAGCAAAAACCGCGTCCGCAATGCTGTCCATTCTGGCCCCGGCGTCGCTATGCAGATTCAGTTTTCTCGCAGCAAATCCGTCAAGCAGATCGCTGATGCCTCCAAGGCAATAGCAACTCCAAAAGAATGCGGAAAACGGCTCAGACAAAACCATTATGACCGCAAGCGGGATGCGAAGGGACGTGATAAAGTTGGGAAGATTTTTGATGACAGCACCCCCACACAGATTCCAGAAGCGTATTTCGCATGCGCGATCAGATGGGATAGGCAACGCAGGCAATCAGCGTCACGAGCCATGCCGCAATCAGGCCAATCATGATGCCTGCGGATCTCTTTTCCTTCTGTGTAAGTTCGGAATAGCAATTGGACTTTTCATCTGCTTTTGAGAGAGCCGGGAACAGCAGCGGCACGAGCAGAAACGCAAGCGCATATCCGCCAATCAGAATGACCGAAACGGAATAGCAGGAACGCTGCATAGCATGAAGCAAACACAAACAGTTCCAGATGACTCCGAGAAGCAAAACCAAAAACATCAAGATTCTTTTCGTTCTAATTTTCATTTGTCTCTCCTCCATACTCGTACTCCGGGCAGCGGTAGCACATTTTTCCCATGCCTGCTTTCTCGTACTCGACCAATGCGTCCATGAATTCATCGCCGAACCAGTCGGCGCGCATCTGCGCGCAGTATCGACTGTTGCCGGTGCCGGTAAAGTAAGCGATCATAATTTGCCTCCTCAGATAATAATCCCGTCGCAGTGATCGATTTCATGCTGGATGATCTGCGCCGTGAAGCTGGTGAAGGTCTTGAGCCGAATCTGAAAATCGCGATTCTGATACTGCACCTTAACTGACTTCCATCGCTTTGTCGTTCGGGTGCCGTCAAGGGACAGGCACCCCTCTTGCGCCTCGTAAGGCCCGGACTTTTTGACAATCTCGGGGTTGAACATCACCATATATTCGCCGTTGCCCAAGAAGGCGATGATGCGTTTCTTCACGCCGATCATATTTGCCGCCATACCTACGCAGCCGTCTTTGTGGGCTTCCAGTGTTTCCAGCAGATCGTCGGCAACAGGCAAATCCGCCGGTGTCGCCGGTTCCGCCCGAAGCGAAAGAAACACAGTATCCCTCATAACTTCCCGAACCATAGCGTGGAGCCTCCCGGGTTTTATTTTTTATGATAGCATAATCCCATTATAAATCTCCTTCCGGCATTTGTACAGGCATCGGATGGATGATATAATTCTCATTGTGGCAAAGAAGAAATCGTTCAAAACCCTATTGACCTTCACGCTGCGTCATAGAGTATAGTCGTCCTAATCAGGAGAAGGAGGCCGGATGGTAGTATGAAAACGGTCAAGGAAGTGTCGGAACTCACCGGCATCAGCGCGCGCACGCTTCACTATTACGATGAGATCGGATTGTTTCCCCCCTCAGAAAAAAGTGAAGCGGGATACCGACTTTATGACGATAAAGCTCTGGACACATTACAGCAAATCCTGTTCTTTCGTGAGTTTGACATTCCGCTCAAAGAAATCAAAACCGTCATGGAAAACTCGCCTCTTGACCGGAACCGGATTCTGCACATGCAGAGAGAAATGCTAGTAGCAAAAAAAGAGCGCATGGAGCGCCTGATCGCCAGCGTGGATGATGCCCTGAAAGGAGACAGCAAGATGGATTTTACAGTTTTCACTAAAACAGAGATCGAGAAAATGTTCCAGCTTATGTTTGACAGCATGA
>JAYFPV010000430.1:0-9788 GCA_034927465.1 Lawsonibacter sp. | reverse complement strand
GGGATGGTAGACGGGACGCTGAATAATAATCTGATCTCCTGGCTGTGTGAGCGCCTGGATCAGAGTGTTGAACACCGGAACAACGCCGGTGGAGAATACACACCAGTCCGGGTCAATCTTCCAGCCGTGGCGTTTTTCAATCCAATCTGCGGTGGAGGTCCCGAACTCGGAAACAATATAGGGATAGCCATATATGGGGTGCTGTGCCCGCATCACAACGGCGTCCACCACAGGTTCCGGGCAGGGAAAATCTGCGTCTGCCACCCACATGGGCAGTGCATCTGCGTTTCCAATCCGCGCTCCGACGTTGTCCCACTTGGAGGACTGCGTATTGGCACGGGAAATGACTTTGTCGAAATTGTAGATCAAGTTCTGTCGTCCTTCCACAGATAAATTTGCTCATTTAGAAAGAGGGGGCTCCGTTCAGAGGGTACCTGACCGGAGCCCTGAAGCTGCATCAGAACACCAGTGTGGACAAGGCGTGGGTGAACATCTCGTAGCCGTTCTCCGTAATGACAATTTCGTCCTCAATGTTGTACGTCTGGCGGCGGGAACTGTAGAATGGGAATTCAACGCACATGACCATGCCTGGAACAAAGAAGCGATTCTCTTTTGGGCCGATAAAGGGAGCTTCCTCGCCGGAGATATCGCAGCTGATGGAATGACCAAAATGACCGCGTACATAGCCCGGAATATTGATGACTTCCTCAACGCCGTGGAACAGATCGCACATGCGTACGCCGGGGCCGATGTGGGCCAGCGCATACTCATAGCCCTTGTAGAGTTCCGCGTAGAGTTGCTCTCTCTCCGGCAACGTCCTTCCACCTACCGCATCGGTTCGGGCCAGATCCGACTTATAGCCCTTCGCGTAGGGGCCCCCGTCCAGACGGATCAAGTCTCCGGCGTCCAGACGCATATCATCCGGAACCCAGGCGGGCGTATAATTGTCGGCGAAGGTATGGGCCTGGCTTACCGCGGTCATGTCCGGACACTCTTCTAGACAGAAGCGATGGAAAAGATAATGGATGTCTTGGGGGGTCATACCAGGAATCGTGGCCTTTGCCGTGCGGTACATGGCGCGCTCGGAGGCCTTGGCGTTACGGCGCAGAACGTCGATCTCCCACGGAGTCTTGACGGTACGGGCCTCTACCATCAGAGAGGTGCAGTCGATCAGGTTGTCCCGCCTGAACCGACCTGTCAGGTACTCGCTTTCCTCCATGCTGGTCCACTTGTAGCAAATGCCAATTCTCATGCCGGGTTTCTCTTGCTCCAGCAGTTCGCAGGCCATTTTCCACGTCCGGTTGAGATCGGGTTGCGTTTCTTTCTTCATGCCGGCAACCGCCAAATCCTCAATGTAGATCCATACGGGATAGGTATGGATTGTAATGCTGGGATGACAGGCTTTTTCGGCAACTGCCTTTTCAAATTCGCTGACGACCAGGCCAACTTTTCCTGATTTATTTACAATTGCGGCGGAGGCCCCGATACGGCCAGAGCGGTAGACATTCCGGGAACAATGTCCGGTTGCATAAAAGATATCATGGGGCGACGTCAGAATCAGCGCATCGAGTTTGGCTTTGTCCATTTCGGCAATAATACGCTCCACAATTGCCTTTTGATCACGTCCAGATTGCATTTTTACTTCACCTTTTTCATCAGATTTCGAACGGAATTCGCTGGGAATGAATTACTTTTTAATCAGACCGATCTCCGTATAGTAATCCTCGGCGGCCTTTGCAAAGGGGATCTTTTGGCAGCCCAGAACCGTCGAGTGATCACCGTATTGACCGGCCTGAGGGTGGGCTGCGGTCAGAGCGGTGTTGTTTTCATCAATTGCCTTGACCCAGTCGTATACCAGCTGGTAGTCCGTCGTATCCAGGCAGACGTAGATGTTGCGCACACCCACCGTGCTGATCTCACCGGTGCCGGAGTAGCTGGAGCAATCGACGGTGGTCTTTTCAAAGCAGGGCTGGATGGAGATGATCTTATCCTGCTCCTCTGCGGTCATGGTCAGCAACTTTACACCATCGCTCATAGCCAGGTCCTGAATTGTGCTGTTGGGGACGGCGGTGACCATGCAGATCACGTCAACTTGACCGTCACGAAAAGCGGAAACGGCATCTTTTGTGGAATAAGACTCAACAGACTTGAAATCGGCGTTGGTCAGGCCGTAAGTTTTGCAGAAATAGTCCCAATAATAATTGTACATGGTGCCGGAGGTGACCGCCATGCGAAGACCCTTGCAGTCGGCTAACGAAGTGACGTTCAGCTCGTCCTGCGCAAAACACTGAACCGTGGTCATATTGCCGCTGGTGATGTAGCGGAGCTTGCCCTGAGTGCCTTGAAAATCTCGTTCGCCGTTGTTGGCCGCCAACGCGTCATCCGCCATGGCGGAGCAGAGAACTACATCCCCGTTGGCCAATAGCCGGATACTCTCGGCACCACCGGTTGTGACCTCAGGCTTGCAGGTATAGTAGTCCGGATAAAGATTCTGAAGAATTGCGCCGATTGTGCTGGCGGTTGCATAGCCGACTCCGGAAGAGGTACCGCAGCCGATGCCAACCTGCATTTTCGTGCGGGGGACGGCGGATGTGCTACCGGATGAAGAAGCAGCGGAGGCGGCCGACGGTTTAGCGGAACCGCATGCAGTGCAGCCAAGAAGCATGAGTGCTGCCAGGATGATACAAATCGCTTTTTTCATCTGTAATTCCTCCAATATTTATTTTACCTGCCTCGCAGGTGGAGAAACGTTTTTTGGGTTACTGAACCCCGGGCGTCAAAGTAGGTTTTGCCGTCGGCATTTTCCGGGATGCCAGATGCACCGCAACGCAGGTTGCGATTCCAACGCCGTCGGTGATAAGGCCTGGCCAGATGCACAACAGTGCGCCGACGCCAGCTAGGATGCGGAAGAACAGACTGGGCTTGCCTGCAAAGGTGTAGCCCTGAATCGAGCAGGCAAGACAATAGGTGCCGATGCAGGCGGTGGCAAACGCCCACAGGATGTTCAGAATGCTGCCCTGGTTCAAAAGAACATTGTTGTACACGAAGACAAAGGGCAGGATAAAGCCGTTGAGTGCCAGCTTAAAAGCGGTGTAACCGCACTTTGACGGGTTGCACTGGGCAATGCCCGACGCCGTATAGGCGGCCAGAGCCACTGGCGGCGTTACATTAGAGATGATACCGAAATAGAACACGAACAGATGCGCTGCAATGGGAGAAATGTCCATAGCAATAATTGCCGGGGCGACCAGAGTCGCTAGCACCAGATAGCAGGCGGTGGCCGGCATGCCCATGCCAAGAATCAGCGAGGTGAGCGCGGTGATCAGAAGCAGTAGCCACAGTCGGCCGTCTGCAATTTGGACCAGAACGGCAGACAGCCGGAAGGACAGGCCAGAGCCGGTTACGGTGCCGACAATGATGCCGACTACCGCGCAGGCCACCGCTACGCCGCAACTGCTCCGTCCGGCGGAGAGGAAGAATTCTTTCAGCTTGGCCTTGTTGAGGCGGGTTTCCTTGAAGCAAAGACTAAGCACAATCGTAAAAACAATCGTGATGATACCGGCGCGGGTGATGGTCACGCGGTATACGCTGATGAGAAGGATCAGAAGAACCATGGGGAAAAGCAGATAGATCTTTCGGACGCTGGAGAGGAAGTTGGGCATCTCCGAGCGCTTCAGGCCGTTTAGACCATGGCGCAGGCTGTACAGGTCCACCATGAAGTACAGAGCGAAGTAATACAGCACCGCGGGGATAAATGCGGCTTTTACCACGTCCCAATAAGTAATTCCAAGAATTTCCGCGATCAGGAAGGCTGCGGTTGCCATGACAGGCGGCATGATGGAGCCGCCCGTGGAGGCCACCGCCTCAACGGCGCCAGCGAACTCTGGTTCGTAGCCGAGCTTTTTCATCATGGGAATGCTGAAGGTGCCGGTGCCTATGACGTTCGCGCTGGGTGTGCCGGAAATCGTGCCAAAGAGAGCCGATGCCACAATTGCGACCTTCGCGGGGCCACCTCGATAATTGCCCACCATAGAGGTGGCCAGCTTTGTGAAGTAGTCACCAATTCCCGTGACCGTGAACAGGGTGCCCAGAATGATGAACAGGCAGATAAAAGTGGCGGAGGATTCCAGCGGTGTACCCTGAATACCCTCGGACGTGTAGACGATGATGTGGATCCAGCGGGCAAAGCGGAATCCGCTGTGCGCCAGAATGGACGGCATAAACTTGCCAAGGAATGCATAGGCGATAAAGCTGAGAACCACCATGGAGAGGATCTTGCTAATCCTCCGCCAGGTTGCGTAGATTAGGGAGACAATCAAGAACACACCGAACACTACGTCAATTGTGGTCGTTATACCATTGCGCAGTTCGTAGATTTGATAGATGTACAGAAGCCAGCCGCAGCCACCGATGCCAAGAAGCATTGCGATGATGTCAGCCACCTGCAGCACCTTATGTTCGGAATCCTTACGGAACAGAGTAATATAAACAATGATGAGGATCAGGCCCAAATGTACTGATTTTTGCGCGGTTGCCTTGAACATACCGAAAGCAGCGGTATACAGATGAAAACAGACAAAGGCGATGCAGGTAACCAATTCAAGGATATTAAAGAGATGATCCAGGTGCTTTTTTGTTTCAATCATTGCGTTTCCCCCCATTTACAACACATCCTGCTTACAAAATTAAGGTGTCCATCACGACGGCAAAATCATCCACCTGCTCCAAGTTCAGAATCTTTTCCATGGAAGCTTCCACCTTTTCAGGCGGCAGGAGCATCCCCGCGCAGGTTCGATATTTTTCCTGAACTTCATTTAGAGTCATCGGATCGTGGAGAGGGTGGCCCTTTGAATAGAGTACGCGCTTGCTGTAACGGGTTCCGTTCTTCATCACAATCGTGACCGTCTGCTGCTGTACGAGGTCCTGGGCGGGTGTGTCCACAATCCGGCCGATCATTTCGCGGGTGTCCGCCGCGCAGATCCGGTCGTTGCTGTACTGCTTCAGTGTCAACTCGCCGTCCAGCAGTGCCAGCGCAATGCCGTAGCCCAGACTGTACCGTGCCTCCAGATCGGTCTCGGGGAGCAGGTAGCGATAGGTCGGCTTGCCTTTTTGTAGATCCACAAAAACCTTTTCCACATCCTCTGCAGAGATGTGATGCTCCTGCTTCAGCTCCAGCACCGCCTGCAACACCTTGTGGTGCGCCCAACAGTTGGGATAAGGCTTGATGGTGATGCCAGGGTCCAGCAGTTTAAAGGGTTTTCCCAGATTCTCAATCAGTAGGTCAATCGCGTAACCTCCAGGGCCTGCCAGCGCGTCCAGCACACCGAACCTGCCCTCGAACGGCTGCGGGTCGGCCGTGAAGCCCTCTTTTGCCAGCAGAGCCGCCGTAATGCCGTTGCGGCTGGCGTTGCCCGCATGCAGGCCCATCCCCATATTGCCAATGTTCTGACTCAGCCCGCTGCCGAGCGAGGCGGCAATTCCTACGGCCCGTTCTGCAGTGGACAGATCCAGGCCCAGCAGACGGGAGGCCTGCGCCGCGCCTACCACGGCCCCAAAGAAGCCGCTGGGATGCCATCCGCGTACCCGCATATCCCACGCTTCGCCGGTCACCTGATTGAGGCGCTGGAACAGATCGTAGGACAGCACTTGCGCCGCCAGAAGTTCCCGTCCGGAAAAGTGATATTTCTCGCCAAGCGCCATCAGGCCGGGTACGATAGTCACGGAGGGGTGAGATGGGCCGGAATCGTCAAAGCAGATTGTGTGGGCCAGGATGCCGTTTGCAAAGGCCGCATAGTCCACAGTCGCCTTGCGCCCCGTGCCCGTAATTCGGCAGTCTCCCGTGCCGCCAATGTCACTCAGATACCGTTGAACAATCTGACTTCTGGGCTGTGAGGCCTCAGCCAGCACGCAGCCGACGCAGTCGAGAAAATGCTTTTTTGCAAGCTGGATTGCCGAGTTGGGTATCTCATCATATTGGGTATTCAAAAAAAATTTCATCAGGGTTTCCGTATAATTCTCCACAGACCTATTCACTTGCCTTTCGTAATAATGTCATTGGTGAAACGTAAGAAATATTTAAATGGTACAACCAATATAGCAGAAGGTTCACAATAAGTGAAATTGTTATTTGTCATGTAAATTATAGGACTAACCTATAGAAAAGCGTACGCAAAACCTCCTTGACATAGCGTTGAATTACAGGTATGGTTTGGGAAGATAGCAGAGGAAAGGCGGGGCACACGATGAGGTTTGAAAATATCGGTTTCCGTTTGATGGAGTATATAGTTGCCCTGGGGGAAGAGGAAAATTTTACACGCGCCGCCCACAAGCTCTATATCTCCCAGCCCTCTCTCAGCCAGGCAATCAAGCGAATCGAAGAGGAGAGCGGTATTCAGCTTTTTTTTCGTGACCGCGGCCGTGTTCTGCCAACCGAAGAGGGGACACTCTTTATTGCCACAGGGAAACGAATGATTAAGCTGATGCGGGACCTTGAAAACGAGCTACTGGATCGCTCGAAGCTGAACAAGGGCAGTCTGGTGATTGGAACCGGCTATATGCTGGGAGCGATCACTGTATTCGAGCAGGTTGCCAAATTTCGTGAGCAGCATGCGGAGATAGATCTGCGCCTGGTGGAGGCAGGAGCGCCTGAGCTGGAGGCCAAGACGATTGACGGCTCTGTGGATATCTGCTTTGTCTTTCAGCCCCTGCGGGAACATGGACTATGTGTCAAAACGCTATCCACAGGAAAGATGGTCCTCGTCATGTCGAAGAAGAACCCACTCAACCGCTATGCGTTTCATTACCCGGACGACCCGAATCACCTTTGCTTTGACCTGAAAAAAGCGAGAAAAGCCTCCTTTATCTGTCCGACGGAAGGCAACCGTATCGATCAGATGTCCAACCAGATTTTTAAAATGGCTGGTTTTATTCCCTTTGTATCCATGCGCATCCGCAATATTGGCACCTCCGTACGATTGGTGGGCTCCAGCAACGATTTGGTGATTCTGCCGGACGTATTCCTGCATACGGTCTGGAAAGACAACGAGGATGCGCCCCCCGTAAACAGCTATTACCTGAACCGGGAGAACGATCAACCTTGGACGCTAGTGGCTGCCTATTCCAAGGACATCGGACATATTTCTACTGTTGCGCAGACGTTTATCAATATGCTTGACGAGCAAATTTGGCCCGGTGAAACTCCCGGAAAAAGAGACGAAATCTGATCAGACGGAGGAATACCAAGCGAAAATGTTGGTTGGGCTACAGCCGATATTCCGTCAAAATCCGACTGAATTCTGGAGACAAGGACACATCAAGGGCGAACAAAAACCCTGGAATCATTCTGATTCCAGGGTTTTTTATAAAATGCAGGCCAAGCATGGCTGATACGGCTTTTCAGTGGATAAGCAATCTCCGCCGAAAGAGGGAAAAGGGCTGACAAAGCGGGACGGAGCGAAATCCGCTTTTCCAACGGGGAAAAACCACGTGGCCCGAGACGAGAGCGGGAGGGTCAGTCCTCGTCGGGGCGGAAGGCCCTGCGGATATCCAGCCGTAGCTGGTTGGCGGCATGGGACAGCGGCTCCCGGCTGAGGGTGGCAATGCCCATAACCCACCGTGCATCCAGTGCTGCATCCAGATAGAAAGAGCGAATGTGTTCCTCACAGCCCACGGTGGTATAGCTCAAGGGAACCAGCGCGTAGCCCAGTCCGTAATAGGCCAGCATGGCGGCATTGAGATTGTTGCGGGTGCAGAAGGTCACGTTGGGTTCAAACCCTGCCCGCTGAAAAATCTGATCGCAGATGATGCGGCTTTTCTGACCCGGATGTCCCATCACAAAGGGCTTGCCCCGGAATTGCTCCAGCGGAACCGTATCCCTGCCGTTTTGAACGTGGCATAATTCGGAAGCAAACGGGTCGTCCTTGGGTGCCACCAGGACAAAAGGCTCAGTCATGAGCGGCTCAAAGGAAAGACTCTGGGAATAAAAAGGCATACAGATCACAGCGAAGTCCAGCCGCTGGCTGATGAGGGCGGACTCCAACTCGGAAGTGCGCATTTCAAGCAAATTTACCTTAACACCTGGATATCGGTTTTGAAAAAGAGGCAGGGCATAGGGAAGTACTCGAGCCGAGCGCGTTACCTCCATACCGATGTTGACAATGCCCCGCCGGATATCGGCGTTCAAAAGATCAAATCGCAGATCATCTTCTGCACGGAGAATCCTCTGGGCGTATTGCAGGCAGATGTCTCCTGCGTAAGTGGGGACGGCTCCCTCCGGAGTCATAACGAACAGCTGTGTCCCCAACTCATCTTCCAGCTTTTTCAGGTTGCGGGAAATGGATGAGCGGCTCACCCCAAGATACTCCGCCGCTTTCTGGGAAGAGCTGTGGGCCGCAAACTCAACCATGTAGCGAAGCATGTTCGTATTCATAAAAACACCCCTGGCATAGACGTGATGCACTCCTGAAGGGTCTTATACAGCTCCTGACAAGGACGGGACAACACAGCGTTTTTGGAATAGGCTACCACCAACTCCCAACCTGCATTCCAATTTCGGGGGAAGCGGAAGTACGCGGGGGAGTAGCGATTATAGAAACGGGAGAAACTCAAGGGAACAAAGGCCGCACCCATGCCTTTGGAAGCCAGCGCCAGCGCCGTTTCAATGCTAGCGGTGGAGAAGGTAGCGTGCGGGGAAATGCCAGCCGTGGAGCAGATGATGTCCGCCACCTGGCGGATGCGCTGGTTGGCAGTGAGCATGATAAGGTTTTTTCGCTGTAGAATCTCGGCGGTGATCTCTGGAATTGGAACTTCCGGGCTGGATAGCCGGTTATAATCCGGGTCGTCTGGGGCGGTCGCCAATAGAAACTCTTCCCGCAGTACGCTGAGGAAGTTCAAATCGTAGTTGCGGAAGGGGCGGTGGAGGATGATGAGATCCAGTTTGCCATTCGCGGCAAGCTCCTCAAGCTGTGCGGATGAGGTTTCCAGCAGGCTCATCTCCACCCGGGGATATTTGGTGTGAAAGCGAGTCAGCAGCTCGGGCAGCAGCACAATGCCCTGAAACATCGTGATGCCTAGACGAATGGCGCCGCCCTGCACACCGGAGATGTCGCTGAGCGCATAACGCATGTTTTTATAAAGCTGCTCAATTTCGGTGGCTGTCTCCAAATACGTTTTTCCTGCTTCCGTCAGCTGCAAGCCGCCCCGCACCCGATAAAAGAAAGGCGCGCCGTAGTCCTCCTCGATTCGGTGGAGTGCCTGGGTCAGCGAGGGTTGGGCAATAAATAGCTGCTCGGCGGCCTTGGTTATGCTGGAGCAGCGGGCAATAGTTATGATATAGAGGACTTCTTTGTCAGTCATTTGAACTGCCTCCTTGTCGCCAAAAATAAGGCACTCCCATTTTTTTAATTAGGAGTAATTATAGCATTCTTTCCGCAATAGTTCAACAAAACCGAGAAATCTCAAAAAACCTATGGCCTGTGTGAATTTTAAGTATTTGAACGTGAATTTAAACCACGTTATAATAATCTCAACTTCTATGTTGGACCGGCCGTCGTGAGACGGAAGAGCCATGGCAGCAAGCATTTTTAAGTTTACATGCGTTGATTTGCAGGAAACCCAATTTCGTATAAGCTTAGAGAGGTGTCGCAATGCAGTATAATTTTGATGAGATCATTGATCGTCACAATACAGGATGCTCCAAATGGGACAATGTTGGCCCCAGGGTTGGAAATGCTGATGCACTCCCCATGTGGGTCGCGGATACGGATTTTCGCTGTCCACAACCGGTCATG
>JAYFPV010000443.1:0-4690 GCA_034927465.1 Lawsonibacter sp. | reverse complement strand
CAGCACCCGCTGCTGCTGGCCGCCGGACAGTTCCCGATAGCACCGCTTTGCCAGGGCGGTGATTCCCATTTTCTCCATATTTTCTTCTGCCAACCGCTTTTCCTCTTTGGAGTAATAGGGCCGCAGGCCACAGCGGCTGAGACAGCCGGACCGAACGATCTCCCGCACGGAAGCGGGAAAATCTCTTTGTACCACGGTCTGCTGGGGAAGATACCCGATCTCCGTCTGTTTCAGCCCATCCCCTGTCAGAATCTGGCCGTCAAGCGGCGTTTTCAGCCGAAGGATTGTTTTCATCAGTGTGCTTTTTCCCGAGCCGTTTTCGCCAACAATACACAGATAATCGCCAGACTGAACCGCAAAGTTGAGTCCTTCCACAACTTTTGTCCCCTCATACCCCAGCGTCACATTCCGGCAGGTGAGAAGTGCCATCACAGTTGCCTCCTTTTCCCCTCAGTTCAGCGCTGTTTTCAGCACATCCAGATTTCCTTGCATCATGGACAGATACGTCTCTCCGGCTTCCACATCTTTGGACGTCACCGACTGCATGGAGTTCAAGGTTAAAATTGCCTGATTTTTCTCCGCCGTATTTTCCACAATGGTTTGGGCAATTTTGTGCTGTGCCCCCTCAATGGTCATCACACTGGTCAGCCCCAACTCATCCACCTTGCCCGCCAGGAAGGCTATGGTTTCAAAGCTGGCCTCGGTTTCCGCGGAGCAGCCAACAAAAGCAGCATAGTAATCCAGTCCGTAGTCATCCACCAGATAGCGGAAGGGGAAGCGGTCGCCGAACAGAAGTGTGTGGAATTTTCCACTGTCTACCGCCGCCTGATACGCCTGATCCAGCGCGTCCAGCTGCTTGCCGTACGCCACGCCGTTGGCCTTATACAGGTCGGCATGGGCGGCATCAATACCGGCAAGCTGATCGGCAATGTAGGCGCAGAGAACCTTGGTATTTTTCAGGGAGAGCCACACATGCTCGTCGTATTCCGGCCCCTCCTCCTGATTCTGACTGGACGCAGTTTCCGCCTGCGCCGGCTCTTCCGACTCTGCCTGCATGCCTTCTTTGACTTCTTCCTCCTTAACCGTATCTCCAAGAACGTCAAGCAGATTGATCACGACCATGTTTTTGTTTGTCGCTTCCTTCAGTGCGTCGTTCACCCAGGCGTCGGATTCGCCGCCCACATAGATGAACAGGTCGCAAGTGGAAACCTTGATAATGTCGTCGACCGAGGGCTGATAGCTGTGCAGATCAACCCCGTTATCCAGCAGCATCGTGACCTCCGCATGGTCGGCTTCGTCACCGAGAATCTGACGCACCCAGTCATATTCCGGAAAAATGGTGCAGACGATGCTCAGTTTCTTCGCATTTCCGGCTCCGCTGGACGCGGTATCCCCGCTGGACGCAGCGTTCTTCTGGCTGGAGCAGCCGGAAACCAAGCCGGCCAGAAGGGTGAATGAACAAACCAGTGCTAGTATTTTTTTCATAACAAAAAAAGCCTCCAAATAAGTTACATTCTGAATAAGAGTACAAAAACACAAGGAACGTTACCGCCGGTTCAATCAACCCGGCATTTCCTTCCCTGCGTCAGAATATGATCTTAATTGGACAGCTTTACCTTCCGTGAAACAAGGGTGAACGGGGCAACTTCCGCTTCATAACCATGCTGAACCTGCATCAATCGAAGCGGAAGGGCGGCGCAGACTACCGCAGCCATCGGCACAATTGCCGCAGTTCCAAGCACGTTGGCACAGGCCAAGATCTCCGCACAAATCGGGCAGTCTGCCCCGGTGCAGGTATGGTCCGTTTCTGCCGCGATAAAAAAAATAGAAAGAGCCATCGCAATACAGAATAGCAGGCAGAGAAGCAACCCCGCCGCTTTTGTGCTTTTCCTGTTTGCCATGGTTTTTCCCCTTTTATCCAACGCAGTTTTTGCAAATGACGGGCAGTGTACTCGCCTGCTTGTCAAGCTGAAATCCGCTGTTCTGCAGAACTGATTTCAGCGTTTCTTCGTCTGTCTCGCTTTTCATGTGAAAAATTCTTCCGCATTTTTCACATCGCAGATGGATTCGTTCACAGTGCCTGCAGTCCATCCACTGATAAAGGGCCTTTCGGCTTTCCTCCAACCGTGCTTTCCGGAGCAGACCTTCCTGCACCATTCGGTCCACATTGCGGTATACGGCGCTTCGGCTGATCCGCGCTTGCCGGGGCAGTCGCGCAACAATTTCGTCAATGGAAAACTGCTCTCCTCTGTTTTCCTGAAAAAAGGTCATCAGCACCACACGCTGCTCGGTATTATATTCTTTCACACAGACATCACCCATCGCATTTAATTTGCGAATTAGTTGCAAATGTTATTATAGCCGCGAACCAACGGGGTGTCAATACTTAGATCTGGAAAGATTTTTTCATGGGAGACACTGAAAACAAAACCGGGTTTCTCTCCGTCTGCTCTGCGCACTGCGCCCGGGGCGGTGTGCAGAGCAAGGATATTCGCCGGAAACACCCGACTTTGAACGCTTGCGCATTTGTTCCGGACGCATTATAATAGACTTTGAAACGGGAGGCGATTGCACATGGGCCTGGAACAATATTTTCCCATCTGGGACAAACTGACTGCCGATGAGAAGGATTTGCTGCATTCCGTGGCGATCAAGCGCACGGCTCCAAAGGGAACCTTGCTGCACAACGGAGCCGCGGACTGCGTGGGACTTTTTGTCATTCGCTCCGGCCAGCTTCGGGCGTTCATTCTCTCCGACGAGGGAAAGGAAATCACGATTTACCGGCTGTTTGAGCGGGATATCTGCCTGTTTTCCGCCTCCTGCATGATGCAGAGCATCCAATTTGACGTCACCATCGAGGCGGAAAAAGACTCCGAGCTTTGGATCATCCCCACGGATGTGTATAAAAAGCTGATGGAGGACTCCCTTGCCGTTGCAAACTATACCAACGAAATCATGGCCTCCCGCTTTTCCGAGGTGATGTGGCTGGTGGAGCAGATCATGTGGAAAAGCTTTGACAAGCGTCTGGCCGCCTTCCTTCTGGAGGAAAGCGCACTGGACAGCAGCGACACCCTGAAAATTACCCATGACAAAATCGCCGCCCACATGGGGACCGCGCGCGAGGTTGTGACAAGGATGCTCCGTTATTTTCAGTCTGAAGGGATGGTTGCGCTCACGCGGGGAACCATCCAGCTGATCAATCAAAAGCAGCTGCGCAAGCTGTCTGAGTAAACAAAAACGCCGCCCGAGAAATCTCGGGCGGCGTTTTCATGTATCATGCCAGCATGGATACAATCTGCTGTTTTGGTCTTGCTCCCAAGACCTGGTTGACTACCTTGCCATCTTTCAGAACTACAAGGGTCGGGATGCTCATGACGTTGAAGGCGGCGGCAAGCTCGCGCTGTTCATCCACATTCACCTTCCCCACTTTGACAGTCGGGGTTTCATTGGCAATCTCATCGATGACGGGGGAAACCATGCGGCAGGGGCCG
Source organism: Lawsonibacter sp. (assembly GCA_034927465.1). Classification (GTDB taxonomy): domain Bacteria; phylum Bacillota; class Clostridia; order Oscillospirales; family Oscillospiraceae; genus Lawsonibacter. Next base: position 1,199 of record JAYFPV010000443.1, on the reverse strand, counting down.
CACCAGCTCGCCCAGAAATCCAGCAGAACCGGCTTATCGCTTTCCAAAACTTCTTTTTGAAAATTCTCTTTCGTGATCGTAATGACAGACATTGTAATTTCTCCTTTTATTATAATTACTATTTATTCCAACGCCAGTGCCCGCATGGGGCAAAACTTGACGCACCTTCCACAGTGAATGCATTTCTCCTGATCCGCTACCGGCGCGCAATATCCGCTTTGGGTCAAGGCCCCCACCGGACAAACCCGAACTGACGGACATGGGTGGTTTTGCGGGCAGCGGGCTTTATGGACCACCAGCACTTTTCCGCTGTTGTCTGGAGCTGCCTCCCTGCGTCCAAATCCGAACGCCATCTATACCAGACCTCCTTTCTGATTGTGTTTGCATTGTACCCCGATTTCCCCCCTTCTTCCGTGACAAACTCACGCTTTTCCAACTTTTTTGAACTATACATCAGTGGGTTATGGTGCCCATGGGGCAATCAAGGCGCCAGGCGTACGGCTAGCATAACCCGATTGCACCAACCTTCAGGGCGGCGGATGTCAGCATCGCACTGTGAGATTCAACTGTAAGCTGCGCGTTCCAAGGGTCCGCCGCCGTGCCTGGGCGTGCCCAATGCCGGGAAAGCCGGACCATTTATAGCAGCTGCCGCTTGCTGCGCAAAATCTCTGCGCTTTGTGACCAAGTTACGGAACATACTTGGCGTTTTGGATATACTACATTCAGTAACATAAAGAAACCAAAATACAAAGCAAAGGAGAATGACAATGTCTGTTTTCAGGATTGTGAAGAATGCGCTCGCCACTGCCGCTTCGAGTCTTCAAGCACTGGTTCTGTCCGATGTTTGGTCAAACTGGTTTGTTCCGGACAAGGCGCTCTCTCCGGTGGTCGTACCCCCACCCCAGGATCGGCCACAGTCGAGGTCGGTAAGATAAGCGAGCGGGAATCCGCTCCCGCTGGTCCGGCAGCCAGGTATCTGAACCGTTTTCATTGCCGGTTCCGAACCAGAATCATCGCGCAATTCAGCAGCCGGCGGGCAACAACCCCGACGGCTGCTCCTCTGAGTGTCATTCCAATGTGATATGGCCCGGATCGCGGAGCTGTTACCGCATGGTTTTCCTTTGTATGTTGTATGTTCATAAAAGCACAAAATGGGAGACGTCTTGTCTCAATGAAATAGGAGGTTATTATGAAAAAAA
>JAYFPV010000091.1:0-5195 GCA_034927465.1 Lawsonibacter sp. | reverse complement strand
GGAGCCCAGAACCATCCGCCCACAGCCGCTGAGGATTTCCCGGGCATAGGAGTGGATGACGGACTGGTTGGCCGGCACAAAAATGCCGCCGTATCTTTCGCAGGCCGACATACCGAACATGTGGTCATCCCGGTTGATGGTGCCGCCGACCGCGCACAGGCTGTTGTGACAGTTCGTCAGCACATACGGCAGGGGAAACTCTTTCAGGCCGCTGGCGCGTGCCGTCTGAATCACGCCTACATAGGTGATGTCGTGCGAAATCAGCGAATCGAATTTAATCCGCATCTGTCCGCCTTCCTGAGCGGTATTGTGGGAATTGAGAATCCGGTATGCAATCGTGCTGTTTTTCCCCTGTTCCAGTTTTCCGGGGGCTTTGAGCACCTCCGGCCCGGCCGCGCCCAGACGTACCGGCTGATCGATCAGTTGAATCATTGTGTTCTCCTTTTCCAATCCATTTTATTTTATTTTTTGAAATGGTGGCCTTTTCAATAAACGAAAGGTCTTAAAAAACGACGACGACTGGGGGCGCTGTCAGTCCTCGAACGCGTAGTCTTTGACCTGCCGCACTACGTCGATGATGGTGCCGTCGCGTGCTTCGATGATGCCGATGACGCAGTCGTTGAACCGGAACTTGTCGGGGTTTCCCACGATGCCGTAGGCGATATCTCGCAGTTCCTCGATGGTGCGCAGAGGTACGCCGCAGTTTTTGGCGGCTTCCATCAGGTCGGGGCGCAGGGGGTCGACGGCCAGGCCGTAATCGGTGATAATCACGTCCACGGTCTCGCCCGGGGTGGTGACGGTGGTCACGCCCGTGCAAACGGCAGGGCTGCGGCTCTGGATCAGCGGGTTGATGACAATGGTGCACTTGGCGCGGGCGGCGGTGTCAGGGTGGCCGCCCTGTGCGCCGGTGACCATGCCGGTGGAGTCGGTGACCACATTGCAGTTGAAGTGGGTATCCACCAGCTTGTCGATCAGGCCCTCCTCGATGGCGCGGACACGTCCGCCATGGGAGTACATGACCGCCAGTCCCTTCAGCTTGCCGGTGGAGATGGCCTCGCCGATCCTGCCACGGACGCCGGAGGATTAGATCTTGGTGATGGTGCCATCCTCAATGAACGGGACAACGGGGTCGTGGGCCTTACCCAGGGATGACGCGCAGACGGCGATGTTCTTGAGGCCCATAGCGTGGATCTCCGCTATGACCCTGTTGACGACGTAGTCGGCGTCGCGGAAATGAGGGGGTCGCTGACGCTGCCGGACATGTCGTCGATCTGGTAGACGCGCTCCGCGCCGTTTTTCAAAGTAACCGTCATACCGCTGCCCCAGCGCTTTGGATACCAGCTGTTAAAGAGCTCATCCGCCTCAACATGGGTGATGTCGTGCGAGATCAGTGAATCGAATTTAATCCGCATCTATCCGCCTTCCTGAGCGGTATTGTGGGAATTGAGAATCCGGTATGCAATCGTGCTGTTTTTCCCCTGTTTCAGTTTTCCGGGGGCTTTGAGCACCTCCGGCCCGGCCGCGCCCAGCCGCACCGGCTGGTTAATTAATTTAATCATGTAACTTTCCCTTTCCATTCCATTTTAAATTATTCTTGACAGCAGCGGTCGTTTTGAGCTGTGAAGACAGGGAGACTACCAAATCAGTAAACACCGGGCGTGCAGGCTTTAGACATTTTTAAGTTTCCAGCGACGAAAGTCTGCTCTGTCTGTTACGTTGTACTCTCGGACTACATCTGCTGCCCGTTACCCGCCTTAGTGTTCTTGCAGAATCCGAATGATTTACTCTTCTATAAATTTGTCAATCACGTCCTTGCTTTTCATTTTGAATATTTCCAAAGTAAAGATGGGGGCGGCGAAATGCCGCCCCCATCTTTATGCTCTGGAATTACGCACTTCGCCATCCATTAGGAAATTTGCGGTTCTAAAGCCAAAAGTAGCGTTTATGTCTGGTAACCCGTCGCAGTTTGTGGAAAAGTCCACTCCCGCTTCCATAATGCCGCTTGGATTCCCGATTCGTATGCGCCCAAGATCGGTTCCGGTGCGTAAAACCTCCTGTACGATGCTGCCTGGTACAACGGCCGCCGCCGCCGTACACATAGCGCCCGTCATGGCATAGGTCGGATGCGCTTTTTGCATCGACATCATTCGAGAAACCAAATCCACCTGCTGTGCTGAAATTTTCCTACCATTGGCCGCCATGTAATCATGAGACTTGGATACAATGGTCATTTTGGGGATGGCCGGCGTTTTCCAGGCCGATTCCGTATAGTCTTCGATTAGGCCCATTTTTACGGCCGCCAAGCCACGAACCGTTTCCAACAGGCACAATAGCTCGGGGTTGGAATCAATGTCGAAGGGAAGTTCGCCACCATCCATATGTAGGTCTTCCGCTTTGGCGAATACCAGCGGATTAGCCGCATCAACAATCGAGACGCACACGGTTCCAAAACCGGGAACCGTTAGTGTGTCTTTGACATTTCCGGTCGGAAGCAGGCCGGAAGAAACCGTCCCGGCCGGATGGCAGAACTTGAGCTTAACAGGGGCTGCCGTGCCAGGCACGCCGGGAATTGTGTAACTACCGTCATATTTTACATGGCCATTCTCGACCTCAACCTCCGCCAAAATGATCTTTTGGGTATTGGTATTGAAAATTCTCACCGAAGTCACCGGAGATACTGCGGGTACCAGTCCCTTTTCAATGGCGCAAGGCCCTACCGCCGAGGATATGTTTCCGCAATTTCCTTTATAGCTTACAATGGGTTTATCAACCGATACCTGTGCAAAGGTGTAGTCTATGTCGGCATCGTCTCGCGAAGAAGGCGTGATAATCGCCACTTTACTGGTCACGGATGTTGCACCGCCAAGACCGTCGATCTGCCTGGGATCGGGGCTGCCCATAACCGCAAGCAAGAACCGGTCCCGCGCCTCGCCGACAGGCGGGATGTCTTTTTCAAGGAAAAAGACGCCTTTGCTGGTACCTCCTCGCAGAATGGAGCAAGGTGTATTCTGTGTATATCCCAAATTATTTCCTCTCTTTTCACCATGCAACGCAATTTTTAAAAGATATCATAGACACCCAGGAACGCCAGTATCACGCTGATAAAAACGCATACAACAGACGTTAGAAACAATCTGATAAAAAGCTTGTTTGTATCCTGCTCATCGGCATCCTGATTAAATACCGCGTACTGTGCCATTACGCCTGCGCCACCGGTAGAGGCCGGACTGATCGCAGCAATAAACGATGTGATGGTAATACCGGAGGCCAGCGCCGAAAAATTGGCGTTGGGGAATTTTTCGAGAACGCCTGTGATGGACGGTATCAAAGCGGGCATCACAACGCCAGTGGTTGAGCTAAACCACGACATCGCGCCCGCGGCCAACGATATGATCGGTTTAACCGTTGCGCTGCTCATCACGGAAGTTAATCCACCTACCATCAAATCGATGCCGCCGAGCGTTTTGACAACGGCCATCAGCATATTGACGCCACAAACCAGCATAAAGGTGCCCCAGGGCATAATTTTGATAGCGGCCTTTTGATCGCCTGCACGAATGATGACGAGAATAACCGCAGCAAGAGGCGCGGCCAGACCGATATTGACGCCAAAGACGAACACGACCAAAACCACAATGGCGATAGTGAGCATGGTTATTTTCTGGTTCCGGTTAAATGTGGTGAGATGGTCCAACAGCTCCAGAGAATTGTTTGTCGGCTTATAAAGCTTGTAAATGAAGTAGAAGGCCAGCGTAAGCAATACAAACACAATACAGCAGTTGCCAAACACGTTCCAGGAAAACTGGCCGGCATATTCCGTCTCGGCCAGCAATCCGCTGAAAATCAAACCGCCGTTGGCAATCGGTGACATACACCCGAAATTACAGGCCGCCGTGATGACAATGCCCATGGCGATGGCGTCAATGCCCAGTTCCAGCGCCAGAGCAATGGACATAGGCAGCATAATAGCGAATGTGGGAATATTGCCGCAGCCCAACGCCGAAAGAACAAAAGTGACAATCGCTAAAATCAGTGGGATGCACCAGGTCTTTTTTCCTGCCAGTTTCAGAATTTTTCGTGCCAGCAGATCAATGGTGCCGTTATCAACCGCCATCGAAAATAAAAACGCGGGGCCAACCAGAGAAATAAACAGACTGGTGCTGAAATTCGATATAACCGTTTTGTCGGGTATGCCGCCCAAACGGGCTATGATCAGGGCGGCGCCCATCGCCAAGAAACCCATGTTTACTTTTTTCCAGAAGCCAAGCAACAATACTGCGACAAGAAAAACCAAAGATACTGCGGCTAAGTAGTTTTCCATATCAATTTCCTCTCTTTTTGGGTGTAAGTAAGGTTGGGGTATGGCAGAAAAGTTAAAAATGCTTGGGCCCTTTCAGCATGCCCCCGATGTTTCTCACAGAACTATTTTTTTAATTCAGCAATTTTTTGGTCAAAATCAAGAATACACATGTTGAATTTATCCGCCTCCAAAATAGGAAATAGATGGTGGTTACAAGCCGTAAATTCATAGCAGAGCGACAGCGGTGATTTTTTGCAGCGTAAAATGGCTTCATGACCGGATTCCCATGCGTCGTGATAAGCCGAATGTGATACAAAAGTTGCAACGGGAATGGTACGATTGCTCAACGGCGTCATATTATCGGTGAAATAGGTATCGAGGTGGTATTCGATGCCAACCCATGGTGGAATTTGAAGCATGCTCTGTTGCAACAGATCCGCGTCTTCAGGATCAAGCGGTGAGTTTTTCCGCTGCTTGTCCGCGTAGGAAACCGGGTCGTTGATATAAGGCATCATGCGGGTCATCCAGCCGTCGATATTGTAATGATTCGCTTTGTGCTGGTTCCATTCGGCATCGGTAAAAGCAAACAGTGAAGCGTCCGCCATAACCATACCGCGCAACTGATATTCGGACTGTGTATGCGCATAGGTTGCGACAACTGCACCCCCTAGGGAATGCCCGACAAGCAGGACATCCTTCAATCCAAGATGGTCAATCAGTTCGCGCACATCCTGCGCCATGCGCGTTTGACGGTTATTGCCGCACACTTTCATCGAACGTCCGTGTCCGCGCAAGTCAAGACAGATCACCTTGTTCGTCTTGGACAGCACCGGAACACTGTGGCGCCACATAGTCAGCGACTCGCCAAACCCGGGCAGCATTATGATGGGCGCGC
>JAYFPV010000211.1:0-2298 GCA_034927465.1 Lawsonibacter sp. | reverse complement strand
AGCTTGGGATTAAAGTAATAGCGGCTGAAATACTGATCGACAATGTTCCGGGTTCGGTTGCCGCGCTTAATCAGCACAAAGGGCATTTTCTGAAATTCGCTGATGTCCGCTCCTTTGGAAAACTGGGCCCGGACCTCCTCTGCCCGGCCTTTAAAAAGCTGGTCGGTAAAGCGCTTTGGAACGACCATAGCCAGCCGCTGCTCGGTTAAGGGGATTGTTTTCACCCCTTCCAGCATAATGGGCTGAAAGCAGATGATGAGATCCACGCGGCCATGGGATAGCTCATCCTCCAATTGGGTGGAATTGCCCTCAAACAGGGAGAACTCCACCTGTGGGAACTCTTCCCGGAACCGGGGCAGAATTTCCGGAAGTAGCGCCAATCCGCAAGTGTGGGAAATTCCCACCCGGAGTACCCCCATGTAGTGCCGGTTGATATCTCCTACCTTGTTCAAGTATTGGCTGTGAAGATCCAGAATTTGGGTTGCCGTTTGAACCAGCTGATCCCCTGCATAGGTCAAAGACAACTTGGGAGAGCGGGTAAACAGCTTTACGTTCAGCTCTCGCTCCATGTTGCTGATGTGATTGGACAGAGATTGCTGAGAGATATACAGCCGCTCGGCTGCTCGGGTAATGTTCAGCTCTTCCGCAACCATCAGAAAATATTTTAAGTGTAGAAAATTCAAGCTGGTCTCCTCCGTAAATGACAATAAACCTGCATTTTTTAATTCGATGCAATTATTGTATCACAGTTAAATAGTTGTGGCAACCATCACAAAAAATGTGCTGTTCGGCAAGGGAAAACTGTGCCATAATATAAAGTACAAAAGGTGCATCAGAAGGACAGATGGCCCTTCGGTACATGGGCGGCACACAGTTAAGATGAGGAAGGATGTTTGTTTTATGAAGTGTCTCATTATTGATGAGGTTCACAGCGCAATTGCCGAAGAACTCGGCAAGTATATGCAGGTTGACACCAAGATGTTGCCTACCCAGAGCGAGTTGGCGGCGCTGATTCCGGAGTACGATGTGCTGATTATGCGCGTGGATCCCGCCATTAACAAAGAGATTCTGGATGCGGCCAAGAATTTGAAGGTCATTGGCGTCTGCTCTGTGGGCCTGAACCACATTGACATGGATGCGGCCAAGGCGAACGGAATCCAGGTGTTCAACGCGCCCGGCCTGAACGCCAACGCAGTGGCGGAGCTGACCATTGCCAAAATGCTGGATTTGTCCCGCCACACCATCCCTGCCAACCAGGACGTAAAGGTGAATAAGAACTGGGACAAGTATCAATTTGTAGGCCGTGAACTGCGGGGCAAGACCCTGGGTATTCTGGGCTTTGGGCGCATCGGTCAGCGCGTGGGCCAGCTGGGCCGCGCCTTTGGCATGAGTGTTGTGGCCTATGACCCCTATCTGCCCGCCGAGGTCTTTGTCCAGCAGGAAGCCAAAGGGATGAGCGTGGACGAGGTGCTGAAGGCCGCTGACTTCGTGACCATCCATGTGCCCCTGAACCCCGAGACTAAGGACCTGTTCAATGCCAAGTCCATTGCTGAGATGAAGAACGACGCTGTGGTGCTGAACATGAGCCGCGGCGGGATTGTCAACGAGCAGGATATGTACGAGGCGCTGAAGGCTGGCAAGATTGGCGGTTTTGCCTCTGACGTCATGGAGAACGAGTTGGCCGCCGGCGGCTTGACTGAGGACGCCGGATTTGATTCACCCCTGTTTGAGTGCGATAATTTTATCGTGACTCCCCATCTGGGTGCTCAGACGGTGGATGCCGCTCGTGACATTGGCGCTCATATCATCCAGAAGGTGAAAGAAACCTTGAATCTGGGCTAAGAAGAGCTCCCTCTCTTTTTAGGAAAAGGGCCCTCAGCTTACGCTGAGGGCCCTTTTTGCATTTGATTGGGTCCGAGCGGAAAACGAGGCGCTTTGCCGGTCGCTGCGGGGAGAGCAAATCAACCTTTCAATGTTTCTGCCCAGGCGGCGTATTTAGATACCTTCTCGTCGCATTCGGCCTTGGAGACCCCGTTGGCCAGAATATATACCTTCACCTTGGGTTCGGTGCCCGAGGGGCGAACAATCAGGCTGGTGCCGTCGCCCATTTCGTAGCGCAGGACGTCAGAACCCGACAGCTCCATCGCGCTTTTGGTTCCGGAGGCCACCGCCACCACACTGCCGTCCTGATAGTCCTTCCTCTGGGACACGGTCACACCTGCAATCTCCGCCGGGGGGTGTTCCCGCAGGCCGGACATGAGTGCGGCCATCTTTTTCAGACCGTCCAGGCCGGGCATG
>JAYFPV010000061.1:0-5345 GCA_034927465.1 Lawsonibacter sp. | reverse complement strand
CGGCCACTCTCAGCTCCGGAAGCTGCGCCGCCAGCAAAACGCCGTTGGTCGTCAGCCCCACCCGGCGAATACCCGGAATTGCCTTTAGTCCCGCAATCAAAACAGGAAGTCCCTTTCGAGTCAGGGGTTCTCCCCCGGTCAGCCTCACCCGGTCAATGCCCAGCCTGGCAAAGATCCGAACCAAGCGCAAAATCTCTTCATACGTGAGAATCTCGTCATGGCCGACCCAGTCCACTCCCCGCTCCGGCATGCAGTAGACACAGCGCAGATTGCACCGGTCCGTCACCGAGATGCGCAGGTAGTGGATATCCCGTCCGCGGCAGTCAAGCATAGCGCGCCCTCCCACACGGAGCGGAACCCGGCCTCTTTTGATCAGTCTTCACGTTGAAACACCCCTGATTTCCCGCCGTCCTTATAAATCAGGTGGATATCGGACAGCTTCATCCCCCGGTCTATGGCCTTGCACATGTCGTAGATGGTCAGCAGTGCCACGGACACGCCGGTAAGCGCCTCCATTTCCACCCCAGTCTGCCCGGGCAGCTTGGCGGTACACTTGGCCTGGACCGCGCATTCCTCCTCCAAAATAGAAAAATCCAACGACAAATGCGACAGGGGCAGCGGGTGACACAGGGGGATCAGCTCTGCCGTACGCTTCGCCGCCATAATTCCCGCAATCCGGGCCACCCCCAACACGTCGCCCTTGGCGACGGTCTGGTCAGCAATGGCCTTCAGCACCACAGGGGAGACGACGATTTTCCCCTGCGCCACAGCGGTTCGGCAGGTGGTATCCTTGTCGGATACATCCACCATAACGGCGTTTCCTTTTTCATCAAAGTGATTCCATGTGGGCTCCATCGCGGCGCTCTCCTTTCCCATCGTGGTTATTCTCCTTTGCCGAAGGGGCAAACGGGATAATGGCACTCTGGACAGCCCAAGCAAAGGCCCCCATGCCCCATTCTCTTCAATTCGGATCGACTCACGGGAATTCCAGCCGCAATTCGGGGCAGAACCAGATCAAAAATTGTTGCTTTGGCATACATCACACAGCCGGGCAGCCCAAGAACCGGGGTCCCCGTTTCAAAATAGCCCAGCAGAAACATGGCCCCGGGCAGAACGGGGGCGCCGTAGGAAACAATGTTTGCCCCGGTGTCTTGGATGGCGCCGGGGGTTCGGTCATCCGGGTCTACACTCATCCCTCCCGTGCACAGAATCAGATCCACTCCCTGCTCCAAACAATCCAGCACTGCGGCGGCAATGGCGGCTCGATCGTCCCCAGGCAGACAGTGCAGAACCACCTGAATCCCGTACTGGGCCAATTTTTGGAGAATGACAGGGGTAAATGCGTCTTGGATCAGCCCGCTGGCAACCTCTCCGCCTGTGGTAATGAGTCCGCAGGTTTTCAGCTTCCATGGAAGGAGCGTCAGAATGGGGGCTTTCCCCACCTGATCTTCCACCGCCTTCAGCTTACTCTCCTCAATGACCAGGGGGATGATGCGGGTACCCGCCAGCTTATCCCCCTGATGGACAACGGTGTTCGTGTGGCGAGTGGCGATGATAATCTCATCCTCATCGTTGATGACGTTGAGCCTGTTTACATCCACCTGAAACAGTCCGTCACACTGGGCAATCAGTTCAATCTTGCCCTCTTTGACCGGGGTCGGGCGCATATGCTCGTTTCGGCACAGAGCAAGAAGGCGCTGTGCCGCCTCGTTCTCATGCAGCGTGCCCGGAATCTTCTCCCATACATACAGGTGCTCCTTACCCATAGACAGCAGCACCCGAATGTCTTCCGGCGCTACAATGTGCCCTTTCCGAAACCGCGCGTCCTTGGTCACGCCGGGGATAATTTGGGTCAAATCGTGGCACAGCACATGGCCCACCGCGTTCTTTGTCTCAATCAATTTCACCGCAATCCCTCCTAAACGGGAACGTCCCGCCGCATACTCGACCGGTACTGGATCAGCTGGGCCGCAATCGAAATGGAAATTTCTTCTGGACTTCTTCCTCCAATGGGCAATCCGATGGGGTTGACGATTCGGGCCAGGTCTCGCTCGGAAAATCCCATTTTCCGCAGAAGCTCCGCAGCGATTGCTGCCTTGTGTGTACTGCCGATCAGCCCGATGTAGCGGGCAGGCGTGCACAGCACCTGCTGCTGAACCAAAAGGTCGTTCTGGTGCCCTCGGGTCATAATGCACACATAGTCATCCCTAGTGATGGAGACCTGATTCAGCAGATTGGAAAAATCAATCAGCCTGGTTTCCCGGGCCAATGGGAATAGGTGGGGATCGGAAAACTCCGACCGGTCCTCCAGCACCACGCAGGGGAAATCCAGCGGGGCCAACACAGGGACCAAGGCCTGGGCCATGTGGCCGCCCCCAAAAAGATAAACCACTCCGGCCTGCTGCAGCTGCTCGCAAAACCACCTTCGACCCTCGGCCGTCCGGATCGTCGGCTCGGAGGACAGCCGCTCTGTGATCTCCCAGGGGATGGAGTCCTCCTGGCCCCCATCCTTCGGCCAAAGGGAAAGGGGTTCTCCGTCCTGAAGGGGGGTCAGCAGCCAAAAGGGCGTGCCTGCGGCGAAACGGGCCGCTGCCTCGCGGCACAAGTCGATGACAGACGCATCTCCTCCAGACAACGGCAGAAATTGAACCTGAACCCGCCCTCCGCATACCATGCCCAGATTCTCGTTATCCTCCTGATTCAGCTGAAAGCTGCTCTGAATGGGGTGGGTACTGCCCATCCGCTCCTGTGCCATCGCAATGCATCGGTACTCCACGGCGCCGCCACCAATGGTGCCCGCCAACCGTCCTATGGACGACACCAGCATCCTGGCCCCGCTCCCCCGGGGCGTGGAGCCGGAGCTGGCAATGATCGTCACCTGCATCACGTCCTCGCCCGCGGCCAGAGTCTGCTCCAAAACAGACAGCAACCGTTTCATGGTAATTCCTTTCTGCGCTCTGTGGGGTTGCGCAAGTAATCCGGAAAGTATTGGTCGAATAATCGGCGGGCCTCCTCGGAAATTTCCCGGTGAAAGTCCCTGTAGCAGGCCAGCAGCTCCGCCCCCCGCTTGGTCAGTGAGGAGCCGCCCCCCTCTGCACCGCCCGCAATCCGCTGCACAACGGGGAATCCAAGCTGGCGTTCCATCGTATTTACGGCTTTCCAGCCCTTTGAATAAGAAATGTGCATGCAGGCACAGGCATTCTGAATGGAACCCGTTTGCCCGATCATATCCAGCAGCTGCACATTTTCCGTGGTCAGAAACAGCTCCTCCATGCCAATGTTCAGCTGCAGATCCAACCGGAGATTTCCGTGGCCCTGCAGCCGCGCCTGATACTGAATCAAGCTCTTATAGTCCTGCTGGGTATTGGCATCCATGAGGATGCCGGGGTCCTCCGTTTCGACGCAGACCACTTCCAACTCCCCAGTGTTCAGCAGCCCTTTCAAGCCGCCTTCTCCCTGCCAGGCCAGCACCCGCTCCACCGCATCGGCGCGCAGGAGCAGGGGATGCCCGCCCCATCCATGGCACAAAGGGCGCACCACCTGAGCATCCAGCGCCTTCATTGCTTCCAGTGTCTGAGGAGACACCAGCGGGACATCAGCCGGCGTTACAAACACCCGGTCAGTACCGGAGGGGAGGGCGGCCAGCCCCAGCTGAATTGAGGCAAGCATGTCAGTCTGCGCAAATCGTTCGTTTTTTAAAAACATAACGCCAGAAAAATTTAAGTGCCGCTCTAAAACGGCACTTTGATAACCGGTCACCACCAGAATGTTCTCCGCTCCCGCACCCCGCAACGCATCAATGGTATGGCGAACCACGGTTGAGTTGCCCAGACACAAAAGCGGCTTAAAGTCCCGCATTCTGGCAGACAGTCCGGCGGCGGCAATTACGGCGGAAACTGCCATAGAACCAACCCTTCCGTCAGAAAATTTCATGCAAATTATCCGTATGGTAGCACGGCATTTTCCACTTGTCAACCCCGAAACATGTGCTATTTTATTGTTATGGCCTAACTATTGTGGCTTATTATCGTCAGACGGACATTTTAAAAATTTCTCACAGAGAGAGGATCAGACCATGAAGCTGGTGGGGGCGGAACAACCGATCCATGACACCAGGGGAAAGGCAACGGGACGCCTGCGCTATGCCGCTGCCCTGGTCAAGGTGGAGTATCAGGAGCTGCCCTACGCTATCACGTTTGACGAGACCCTGGCCGGCAAGAACTGCCTGGAAGGGGAATCTCCCGTCTGGGATACGTGCACATTGACGGTGGGCGACCCCCAGCCGGATGAGTCTGAGGGGATCAAGGTCACTGTGCTCAATGAACTAAGCCGGCTGCACCATGCGGCCATGGAGACCGCAATGGCCCTGCTTCAGCCTGTCAAAAAAGTCCGTTGGACTTTTTCGACAGGCTGAGCCCCGGAGCTCCATACGGAGTTCCGGGGCTGTCGCCGTTACATATGAAATCTTCTGCGCGCCTCCTCCCGCAGGGAGGGCACACGGCGCACAACAATCAGGGGGATTAGAAGGGCCAAACAGATCGTCAGTACCACCAGGGACCACCCCGGAGACCAGACTCCCTGGACATACCGATCCACCAACAGCTCAACCCCCACCATAAACACTCCAACCGACCCCACAACCAGAGTCAGCCCGGACAATACGCTCCGCTGCCGCTTGCGCAGCATTCCATCCAAAAAGAGGCCCATTGCACCCAGAAGCAACAGGATGGGCAGGGCCAGCCCCCAATACCAGTCCCAGCCATTCAAATCCATCGCAATCAGCAATACATAGACCACAACCGACAGCAGGTTGATTCCTCCCTGAAACCGCAGGGGCCTGCCCCGGCGCAGCAGCGGCGGAACAAACCAGACCCACACCATCACCGCCGCGGCAACCACATACAAAGACCAGACGCGCTGGGCCCGCAAAATCAGATTCAGCAGCGCACAGCACACTGAAACCGAAACCAGCATGGCCGAAATCAAAATGGCCAGCTCCCGCTTCGAGGCCGGCGGCACTTCCCTCCGGTCCGTGGGGAAAGGAGTTGGGCTCTCCCGGTCCACCGGCTGGACCGGATTGCACACCGGGGCATGGCACAGGGGGCAAAATTCAGTGGTGCCGTCCAACTCAACCCCACAGTTGACACAATAGGACATAACATTCCTCCCAGATCGGTCAGCAAACACAACAGATTTTGGTAGTCTTCCTTATTACCTGGCACGGTTGGACTCCACCTTGACGGAAACTCCATCCCGCACCAGATGGCTGAAAAACCGCCGTTCCGTCTCACTGGACACGCCGGTTCCGGCAAAGGTAACGGCCATTGTGTCCCCATAGCTGATAC
>JAYFPV010000033.1:0-2599 GCA_034927465.1 Lawsonibacter sp. | reverse complement strand
CAGCGACGGAAAAACCACAACAACCACCCTGATCAGTGAGTTTTTGAAAGAAGCCGGGTATAATGTCTATGTGGGAGGCAACATCGGAAAGCCTCTGCTGCCCGATGTTGCCGGAATGACGGCGGATGATATGGTGGTGGTCGAGCTGTCATCCTTCCAACTGATGAGTATGACGCTCAGCCCCAATGTGGCGGTTTTTACCAATCTTTCGCCCAATCACCTGGACTACCACCATACCATGGAGGAGTATACCGCCGCCAAGCTGAATATTTTTCTTCATCAGAAGGCGGGAGACCGGGCGGTCTTCAACTACGACAATGATATAACCCGCTCGCTGTCCAAGCAGGCTCCGGCTGAAACCATGCTGTTCAGTCGGCGGCAGCGGCTGGAGGAGGGGGTATACCTCCGGGACGATGCCATCTGGCTGACCAATGGGATGGGCAGACGCGAGGTGTTGCCTCTGGCAGACATTCACATTCCGGGCGCCCACAACATTGAAAACTACATGGCTGCCATTGCGGCCGTGGACGGTCTGGTTCCGGACAAATGCGTTTGCGCAGTGGCCAAGCGCTTTTTTGGTGTGGAGCACCGAATTGAGCTGGTCCGGTAATTAAATGGGGTGAAATACAACAACGACTCCATCGGCACCAGCCCCACCCGCACCATGGCCTGCTTAGATTCCTTCGATCGAAAGCTGATCTTGATCGCCGGAGGATATGACAAGGGAGTTCCATTTACGCAACTTGGGGTGGAAATTACGAAAAAGGTCAAAATGCTGATTCTGACCGGCACCACCGCCCCAGCCATCCGCCGCGCGGTGGAAGAGGCTCCGGGCTTTACCGACAGCGGGCTTGAGCTGGTGGAAACGGAGGATCTGTCCGCCGCCGTTGCCACGGCACAGGCTGCCGCGCTCTCAGGGGATATTGTGGTGTTGTCTCCGGCCTGCGCAGCCTTTGACAAGTTTAAAAACTTTATGGAGCGTGGCAAGGTCTTTAAAGAACTGGTGAATGCTTTGTAAGTACGGAGGAATTCCATTGAACTATGAAACGGTATTGGGACGCCTGTGCGCCCTGTCCGGCCCCAGCGGCTTTGAGTACGAGGTGGCAAAGGCGGCCGTGGAGCTGTTGCGGCCCTGGATGGACGAGGTCATGATCGACCGAATGGGTAGTGTGGTGGGGGTGCGCCGCTGCGGCAAGTCGGATGCCCCCAAACTACTGCTGGATGCCCACCTGGATGAAATCGGTTTTTTGGTCACCGGACACGAGAATGGGTTCTTGCGCTTTGCTCCTTTGGGAGGCGTGGACCCCAGAATGCTCCCCGACCGCGAGATCACCATCCTCACCCAGCCTCCAAGGTTTGGGGTTGTGGCCTGTTTACCGCCTCACATCCAGACCCGCGAGGAGATGGACAAGTCCCAGCCCATCAAAGAGTTGTATCTTGACGTTGGGTTGTCCCAGGAGGATGCTCAGCGCCTGATTCCAATTGGCACGCCCGCCGTTTACCGGGCCGGCTGCACGCGCTTGGGCGAGAAACTGTTGTGCGGAAAGACCCGGGATGACCGGTCCTGCTTTGCAGTTTTGCTGGACACGGTAGAGCAAATGAAAGATGTCCCGCTGGACGTGGATCTCTATGTGCTGGGCTCCACACAGGAGGAAACCCACAGCACCGGCGCCATTACTGCAGCTTACGGCATCGCGCCCGACCTGTGTGTGGCCGTTGACGTCACGCATGGAGACAGCCCGGACGCCTCCAAGGACAAGACCTTTCCGCTGGGCGGAGGCCCAGTCATCGGAGTGGGACCAAACTGCACCTGTTGGATGTCAAAACGGCTGGAGCGAAAGGCAAAAGAACTAGGGGTGGAGGTTCAGGTCGAGGTGATGGCGGGCAGCAGCGGCACCAACGGCTGGCCCCTTCAGATCAGCCGAGAGGGGGTTGCCACTGCCGTGCTGTCCGTGCCTCTGCGGTATATGCACACCCCCATCGAAACCGTGCACCGAACGGATCTGGAGGATACCGCCAAGCTGTTGGCTTCCTTTGTCGAGGGAATCGGAGAGGAGGTGGCTCACCATGCTTGAGCTGCTCAGCGCGCTGTGCCGCTTGAATGGGGTGTCCGGGGATGAGACTTTGGTGCGGGAGTTCATTCGGGAGCAGGCGGCTCCGTTTGCCGATGCCATTCGTACCGATGCCCTGGGCAATCTGATTGTGCAAAAAAAAGGGAGAAAATCCTCTGGAAATCACCTGATGCTGTGTGCCCATATGGACGAGGTTGGGATCATTGTCACAAGGATTACCGACGAAGGTTTTTTGAAATTTGACTTTGTAGGCGGGGTGGATCGCCGGGTGGCCATCGGCAAGCCTGTAGTTTTGGGCCCAGAAAGAATCCCAGGGATTATTGGGCTGAAGGCCATCCATCTGGTAAGTAAGGAAGATGAGAAAAAGGTTCCAAAAACCGAGAATCTCTATCTTGACATCGGTGCAGTGGACAAAGAGGAGGCCAAAGCTCTGGTGGAGCTTGGCACCTATGGTGCCTTTGTGGGCGCTCCAGAGGCGTTGGGTCAGGGCCTTCTGAAAGCCAAGGCCATCGATGACCGGATCGGCT
>JAYFPV010000023.1:0-4336 GCA_034927465.1 Lawsonibacter sp. | reverse complement strand
GTAGGGGAAAAATTTAAACAGGCAGAGGCGAGAAACGAAACATTTTCGAAACAGAAACGAAACATTTTCTTCCGACAAGCTGTCAGCTGTTAGGAGTGGAAAAAGAGCGGGGGATCTCCCCCGCTCTTTTGGCAATCGTTCCATATGTGAATGATTTTGTGGTTATCCGTTCAGCCGGTATCCGGCCCCCCACACCGTCTCAATAATTTTTGGGTGGTTGGGGTCATCCTCGATCTTATCTCGGACCCGTCCCACATGGACGGTGACGGTGGCGCTGTCCCCCACATAGTCATAGCCCCAGATCGCCTCGAACAGCCGCTCCTTGGAGAAGACGATGTTGGGGTGCTCGGCCAGAAATTTCAGCAGCCCAAACTCTCGATTGGGCATTTTGATCTCAATGCCGCTTTTATAGACCTTCCAGCTTTGCAAATGAATTTCCAAGCCGGCTACCGTGATCACTTCGTTGCCGGACGGATGGCGTTCTCCCTTGGTCAGCCGATTATAGCGACTGAGATGGGACTTGACCCGGGCAACCAGCTCGGCTGGGTCAAAGGGTTTTGGAATATAGTCGTCCGCCCCCAGACCAAGCCCGCGGATTTTGTCCACCGATTCCGCCCGAGCGGTAACCATCAAAATGGGAACGTCAATCTTGTCCCGGATCAGGCGGCAGATGTCATAGCCGTTACAGCCGGGCAGCATCAAATCCAGAAGGATTAAATCGTATTCGCCCTTCATCGCTTCCCCCACAGCAGTTTGGCCGTTGTTTGCCAGAACGGTTTCGTATCCTTCCATTTCCAGATAGTCGCGCTCCAGCATGGAGATCTCCGGGTCGTCTTCCACAATCAGAATTTTACTCATTTAACCATCCTCCCGGCAGGGCAGAGCGAGTTCAAAGACCAATCCGTGATCGTTTCTGGCCTGGACGGTTCCGCCGTGTGCCTCCACAATGTACTTTACAATATACAGCCCCAAGCCGCTGCCCTCGCCGCCCCGGCTGCCCCGGGCCTGATCGCCCCGCCAGAATTGTTCGAAGAGGTGGGGCAGCTGCTCGTCCGGGACTCCAAGCCCGTTGTCGGCAAAGCGCAGACACTCCTGGGTTCCTTCCCTCCACACGGTCAGAGTCAGTACCAGTAGCTGAGCCTCGGCATAGTGCAGGGCGTTTTCCTTCAGGTTGGTTAGCACCCGGTACATTTGCTCCTCATCCAGCAGAACAGGGTGCCGTTCCATGCTTTGTGAAAGAAGCACTTGTCCGCCCGCTGGAGCCAGCTCCTCCCGGGCGTCATCTGCAAACCGGCGCGCAAAGCCGCCAAGGTCTGCCGGAGTCAGGCGCAGAGGCAGGTTGCCCGTCTCCAGTTTGGAAAAGTAGAACAGGCGCTGAAGCAACTGCTCCATGTCGCAGGACTTCCGGTAGGCGATGTCCAGATACTGCTCTCGCTTCTCGGGAGTATTGGCCACTCCGTCCCGCATTCCTTTTATATAGCCCTTCACCGAGGTGAGCGGTGTGCGCAGATCGTGGGAAATGCCGGCGATCAAATCGGTACGGGCCCGCTCATAGGCAGCATTTTTTTCCCGCTCGGAAAGCAAATGCTGCTGCATATGATCAAAGGCGGAGCAGACCGAAGAAAACTCATCCTGTCCCTGATAATCCACCGGAGCCGACAAATTTCCCTGCTCCACGCGCTTTGCGGCCTCGGCAAGGGCGTTGACCGGACGCATGATCCGTTTGATCTGATAGCGGGTGAACAACAGGCTGAGCAGGACAATGATGCCAATGGCGGTCGCCCCGCTGGCCAGCATAGATACCAGAGCAGCCTCTCCCTGAGGTCGCTGACGGCCCAACAGCGGAGGAGTGTGGGGTCGTGGAATCGCCACCACAAGGTTACTCCCGCTCTGCCGGCCGACCATGACCACGCCGTCGCTCTGCACGGTGAGGGCCCCCTCTTCCGGCCAGGAGGCATTCTCCGCGACCTTACAATACAAATCCTTCTGCATTTGGTTCAGGGAAGAAAAAATCTCCTCGCCGTTCTGGGTCACGATCAGATTATAATCTGACTTTCGCAAAAGCCAATCCAGTTTTGACCAGTCCTGAGAGTCCCAGTCCTCCAAAATGGAATGGACTTGTTCCGATCCGCTGTTTGCCGCCGGGGTTGCCTGTTTTTGATAATAACTGAAGATCCAATGGACCACGCCCCAGTTGACTGCCAGCAGCGTCACCATGGCGGCAATCAGGGTCAAGGTATGAAAAAAGAAGATTCGTTTCCGCACAAAAATCCCACCAAACCCATTCAATAACTTTATTGTAGCGAAAAAGTCTAAACAAGGGAATGACAAAATATAAATTTTTTTAAAATTCTTACCGGTATACAAGTGAATCGATATTTGCTAGAATTTTGAGACGGATTTTGTGAAAATCCATTGACAATGGCAAATATACAGTACTATAATAGCTGCAATAGCACACAGCCTGTATACAACATGTATTTTCCGATGGATAAAGTACATGAAATTTTGGAGAAAAACAAATCTGCCGCCCGATTGGGTGAGCCCTGGGCCGTGTCCCAACTGACCGCAGTGGACAGTGATACATCGGTATCTGTTTTTATATTTATGAAAATAAAAAGGGAGGAACGAGTATGATCCTGAACGAGGAACAGCAAGCCATGCTGGATGGGAAATATGGCGAAGGAGTAGCCTATGCCATGAAGATCCAATTTGCGCTGGGCGAAGCCTTCGATGCACCCCGCATGGTTCCCATCACCAGGGCCCACGTGGCCCTGAGCAACCAGGAGGCGGACCTGTGGTTCGCGGAAAAGATGCTGGCAGGCGGTGCCAAGTGCCGGGTGGCTCCCACCGTGAACCCCGGCTTTTGTCATTCCTATTTCACCGGCCCGGACCAGAAGCACCCGGTAGACCCGAAATTTGCCGACCTGATGCAGCGTACCCACAACGCCTATAGGGGACTGGGCGCGGTTCTGTCCTATAACTGCACTCCCTACATGGGCTCCAATATCCCAAACTTTGGCGAGATCTGCGCGTTTTCTGAGTCCAGCGCCACCCCCTACGTCAATGCCGTGTGGGGCGCTCGCTCCAACCGGGAGGGAGCCAACAGCGCCCTGTGCGCGGCGATTACCGGCTGTGTGCCCGAGTACGGTCTGCTGCTGGATGAGAACCGGAAGGGTGACATCCTCGTCCGCGTGGAAGCGGATATGAAGACCGACTATGAGTATCACCTGCTGGGCATGATGGGCAAGAAAATCGGCGAGGGGATTCCCGTCTTCACCGGGTTGCCCAAGCACATTACCCCGGAGGCTCTGCGGAATCTGGGCGCTCAATTGAATACCTCCGGCGCTTATGGCATGTACCACATCGTGGGCTTCACTCCCGAGGCACCTACGGCGGAGGTCGCCTTCGGCGGCAACAAGCCCACGCGCGAAGTGGTGATCACCGACCAGGATCTGAAGGACATTCTGGAAGAGATCAGCGACAAGGGCGGACGGAAGGTGGACTTTGCCATGTTTGGCTGTCCCCACTTCTCCCTGAACGAGACCAAGTACATTGCCGATCGGATTGAGGGCAAGAAGCTGGCCATCCCCATGTACATTCTGGTGTCCAGCACTACCACCGAGATGGCCGAACGGATGGGCCTGTCCGATGTGCTCACGGCAGCGGGCGCGGAGCTGATTCCGGATACCTGCCCCGACCAGCCCTGCTGGCACTATCTGGCCGGCAAGGAGGGCATTACCGAGTCCCCCAAGTGCGCCTACTACCCCCGCCGCCGGGGCATCAACTTTGTGATTCGCGACCTGGATACCTGCATCGAGGCCGCTTTGACTGGAGAGGTGAAATAACATGGCCAAACGGTTTACTTGTCACAAGATTTCCGAGGGCAAGGCCCAGGCGGAAGCCATTATTTCCAAAGATCACATCATGTTCTACCAGATTGTGCCGGAGACGGGTGTGATTATGGAGAAGGCCCACGCCCTGGAGGGAAAATCCATTGCCAAGAAAATCCTGGTGTTTCCCGGCGGCAAGGGCAGCTCGGTGGTCCAGGCCGACGGGTTGTACCAGCTGAACATGCACCAGAATATGCCGGCGGCCATGATCATCCAGTTCGCCGAGCCTGTGCTGGTGTCCAGCGCCATCATCATGGAGGTCCCCCTGGTGGACAAGGTGGACCCTGCGTTCTATGAGACGGTAAAGGACGGAGACACGATGGTCGTCAACGCCGACGAGGGCTATATCGAAATTCTGGACTGACCCGTCCAACGGCGGACCACAGACGGAACGTTTGCAAACGACATGTCCGCTTGTCCATCCCACGGGATATGGACAAGCG